>CALKUW010000356.1 GCA_937996585.1 uncultured Flavobacteriales bacterium | reverse complement strand
GTCCATGCCGTGGCAATGAGTACACCTTGACATGACCGGCGCAGCTGTTGGATGAATCCTCTCAAGGGCGAGAGGATGAGGACACCCCCAACCGGAAACAGTAAGTAAGGTAGCTGTCAGGGGCGGTCGAGTTTGGCCGGTTTGGAATAGCGGGGAGGGGCCATGTCCTGCGGTGGGGCTTGGCCGAGCGCCTCGAGCAAGACCTCGACGGCCTTTTCGAGTTGGGGGTCGATGCCGTTGCTGAGCGAGAGGGCGTCCTGCCGCACAGCGATGTCCGGGGCGATGCCTTTGTTTTCGCCGATCCACTCTTTTTCGATGGGGTCGAACACCGCGTTGTCGGGGGCCGTCATGCGCCCTCCGTCGATGAAGAGGTAGTGGGTGGAGGATTTGACCAGTCCGCCCCAGGTGGTCTGTCCAATGAGTTTTCCCGCATTCTGGTGGCGGAAGACCCAAGGGAAATAGTCGCCACCTGATCCGGCGAGTTCGTTGATCAGGAGGACTTTGGGGCCGTGGATGCCGGCGGGCAGTTTGAAGGCCGTTCCGCCGGGAACCTCGTTGGTCACGGCGGCGCGCAGCTCGCGGGTCAACAGGTCCACCAGGTAGTCGTCGAGCAGACCGCCCCCGTTGAACCGCTCATCGATGACAGCGCCGAGTTTGTCTTGCTGGGCGAACAGGTAGCGGTTGAAGGAGGTGAATCCGGCGCCGCCCGTGTTGGGCACCCAGACGTAGGCGAGTTTACCATCGGACAGCTCATCCACCCGTCGTCGGTTGTCCTCCACCCACGCCCTTTTTCGCAACGCGTTCTCGCTGCGGATTGGCTCCACGACATGGGTCCACGCCCCGTCGAATTCTGGCGAGCTGTTGATGTGCAAGGTGGTCTGGACCCCGACAGTTCCCTGGAAGGCCTCGAAGAGGTTGTCCTCCGCGGTGAGTTCCTCCCCATTCACGCCGACCAGGTAGTGTCCTGCTTCGACGTTGAGTCCGGGACGGCTCAAGGGGCTCGAAAGCTCGGGGTTCCAGGATTCCCGGGTGAAGATCCGGTCGATCTTCCACCGCTCATCATCTTGGCTGAAATCGGCTCCCAACAAGCCGGTGGGATAATCTTCCGTATCGGGGTAGTCGCCCCCCGATACGAAGCTGTGCCCGACGGACAGTTCGCCGTTCATCTGGTCGAGGACGTAATTCAGCGAGGACCGGTGCCGGATGAACGGCAGGAGGGGGGCGTATCGGTCATACACGCGGTCCCAATCTCGACCGTGCATGTCGGGATCGTAGAAGTAATCGCGTTGGTAACGCCAGGCTTCCTCGAAGATCTGTTGCCATTCTGCGAAGCGGTCGAGTTCCATTCTCAGGCTCACATTGAGGGATTCGCCCTTCCCTTTGTCGCCGCCGGTGTCAAACAACTTCCAAGACCCGCCGGTCCGGGCAATGGCCTTCTTGCCGTCGGCCGATACCGAGAACCGCGAGGCGTTCTCCGTGAAGAGCGCGGCTTCCCTGTCCTCCAGGGAGAACTTGTGCACTGCAGTTCCACCGCCATCGGACTTCCGCTCACCCACGAAGAAGCTTCCGGCCGGCCCGGCAACCAGGAAGCTGTACCGCGCGATTTTCATGGGAATCGCAATCGTGCGGGCTTCCAACCCTTCAAAGTCGATGGTCACCGGATTCGCGTCGGAGTCACCGTCTTCCTTTTTGTCCGAATCCTTGTCTTTCTTTTTTTTCGATCCGCCATCCTCTTTTTCAGTTGCCGTCTCCTCGGCTTCCTCCTCATCACTCCGCAGTTCGAAGGGGGAAGCGTCCTCGGCGCGCAGGTTGATCACGAAGCAGCTGTACTCCGGATCGGCCATCATGGAGCTGGTGTTGGCCCAGCCCGAGCCGAGGGCGAGGTTGGTGCTGGAGATGAAGTACAGGTGTCGACCGTCCCTGTCCCAAGCGGGGTGCTCGCAGTGCGCGAGCGGGTTGGTCATGGTGTGTACCTCCCCGGTTTCCATGGACCAGACGTGGATGCGCTTGAAGTTGTTCGCTGCCGTCTTGGAGTAAGCGAGCCATTTGGAATCGGGCGACCAGTTCAAGTCCATGTCCCCGCGCTCGAGGTTGACCCCGCCCACATCGATGGTGCGGATGTCGCCCGTCTCGAGGGTCAACAGCTGTACCCGGACGTCGTCATCGTTGAAGGCGATGAAATCCCCGTCGGGGGACCAAGTGGGCTCCCAGCCGAGCTTGGACGGTCCAATCGGGTAGTCCCGGGCGTCTGAGAAGCCGTCCTGCGATGCGATCCGCAGCATGTATCCTTTGCCGCCTTCATCCGTGAACCAGGCGATGCGGTCGCCTTTGGGGGACCAGATGGGCCGCCGGTCGGCGGCATCGGAAGAGCGGGTGATGTTCCGCGCATTCCCGTGCTCGACGGGCACGGTGAAGACCTCCCCCCGCGATTCCATCACGGCCCGCTTTCCGGTCGGCGAGAGGGAAACGCTGCTCACGCTCTTGCTCACTTCTTCCCAGGTTTTCTCTGCCCAGGGAAAGTCACCTGAAACCCGAATGTTCAGCGTGGTCGATTCGCTCGTGGCCAGCTCCAATGTGTGGAAGGCGCCGTCCCGCTCGTACAGAAGGTGGGTAGAATTGAAGGCGAGGCGCTTGATGTCCGAGCCGCGAAAACGCGTGACCTGGGCCACTTCCTGAGAGGCCACATCGTACCGCCAAACGTTCATCGTCGAGTCCCGGTCGGACAGGAAGTAGATGGCGTCCCCGATCCACTGCGGCTGGATGTCGGTCGTTTGCTCATTGGGCAGGAGCACCTCGCTGTGGTCCTCGGGATTCAGGATACTGAGGGGCGTATTCTGC
>CALKUW010000355.1 GCA_937996585.1 uncultured Flavobacteriales bacterium | reverse complement strand
CGCGGTTCGACCAAGGATGGCGGCCATGGCCCTCCGGAAAGAGCTGGGCGTAGCGGACCGGGGTGGAGTTGCCGAGGTGCAGGTCCCAACCTTCCGGCAGGGCGCCGTGCAGGATGTGGTGGGCGATGAGGTCGCTCCACGGCGCCGCATCGAGGGCACCGCCATGCGCTCCGGAAAGCGTGGCTTCCAGTGTCGACCAAGGCGCTGTCCATGCGGGCCGATCGGCGGCGGCCGGAGCACCTTTGAGAAGGTCTGCGCCGAGATTGAGGGCCGTGGCCGGGTTCAGGGCAACATTTCGGCAGGGAATGCCGAACGCGTTGGGCGCTGATCCCGCGGGGTCGAGGTGGACATGCCTCATCACGCCATCGGCCAACTGCGCCTTGAGCCTCCGGGAGAGCAGTGGGGTGCCGAACGTGACGATGAGGTCGGGCCGGTAATCATCCCAGGATGCGCCGGAATTGGACCACGCGCCAAACCATCGGTCACAAGCGGTCAACACCGGCACGCCTTCGAGTGCCATTCCACTGGTGCTGTCACCCACGAGCAGGGCATGACGCGCCCAGTTGTTGAGGGCTTCGGACGACAGCGGGCGCCACTGGGTGCCGCCGAGCAGCATGATGCGGTCGCCCCTTTCCATGGCGGCGTTCAGTTCATCCTCCCATGCCGTACGCTCGTCACCGTCCGTTGGCGCGGAAAGCCCTGCCGGACCGATTTCATACCTGTCTGTTGCGCCCGTCGTGGGCGCGTCCGAAATGGGATAGAGGGGCTCGTCGAAGGGGCAATTCACGTGGATCGGACCTCCACGCAGGGCATCCGCCATCGCGTCGAGCAAGGCCTCCGCCTCCTCTGACGTCCCGGGTTCCCATGTGAAGGAAGCGCGCACATGCGCCGCGTGCACCCCTTCCTGAACGAGGGTCTGGCTCTGCCATTCGGCGTGCGCTCCCCTTGGTCGGTCGGCAGTGATGCTGATCAATGGAAGGCCGCTTTGGTGCGCCTCCGCGAGCGCGGGGCCGTGGTTCAGGGCCGCTGTGCCACTCGTGCAGCAGACCGCCACGGGGCGCCGGAGCGCCCATGCCATGCCGAGTGCATGGTGGCCGGCTGCCCTTTCATCCAGGGCCACCGCCTGTTCGATTCCGAGCCGGGTGACCGCCTGAATCAGCGGTGCGTTGCGCGAGCCCGGACTCATGACCACACCGGCCATTCCGCGCGCAACAAGGCCATCCACGAGGGCGGTGGCCAAGTGCAATGCGCCGGGCTTTTCGGGGTTCATTCGGTCCAGTGGACGATGGGGTCGAGGACGGCCCGCAGCTTGTTTCGCGTCTCGTGCCATTCGGCCACGGGCTTCGAGGCACCGGTGATGCCGCCACCGGCATAGGCGGTGAGGACACCATCCCTTAGACGGGCACAGCGGAGGTTGACGTAATACGCGACCTGTTGCTCCTCCTCCAGGCCCACCCATCCCGTATAGTACGCCCGGTCGTGGGTTTCGGTGCGCGCAATGAAATCCAAGGCCGCGCGGCGCGGGGTGCCGCCCACCGCGGGGGTGGGGTGCAGGGCGGAGATGACGTCCTCCATGGGGCGGGTGGCCTTGAAGTCTATCCAGGTCCTCAGGTGTTCGATGGGGCCGTATTGAATGGTCTGTCGGTCACCGGCCACGAGGTCTTCGCAACCCGATGCACGGAGGGCATCCATGGCACCTTCTGTGACGAGGGCCTGCTCCTCCTGTTCCTTCGAGGTCCAGGGATCCGAGACGGCACCGGTGTGGGCCATGCGCGTGCCGGCGAGGCAGGCGGTGCGGTAATGGGGCCAACGGCCTTCCACAAGGGGCTCCGGGGAGGAGCCGAACCAGGTGCCGATGTCGGGGTGGCGAAGCGTCCAGCTGAAAGAATCGGGGTGGGCCATAGCGAGGCGCCGCACAATGTCCATCGCATCGAGGCCCTCTGCGGCCACATTGAGCATGCTGGACAGGACGACCTTGCGCAGCGCTCCGTCCGCAATCTCCTTTCGGGCCTGCTCGACGCGGGCGATGTGGTCCTCCTTCAGGGTCCCGTCGAGTGGCTTGGCCTGCACCTTGGTCGTGGGCCGCGCATCCCGTACCAGGGGCTCCACGGTTTCGACACGCCCCCGGATGACCCAGGACGTCTGGTCTGCGGCCTGTTCCCATGGGTGCAGGTGGAAGTTGACCCTACCCTCCGGATCCGGTATGATGCGCTCCAACAGGGTGCTGCCCGGTCGGTGGAACAGCACTTCCGTCCCTGTCGGAACGGCGCCCGTATGCTGTTCCGCGCTCATGATGTTGGCGGTTGCGGGATCAACATGACGGTCAGTCGGCTGGTACATACCGGTTTGCCCGTTTCATCCCGGATGTCGATGTGCCAGACGTGGATCTTGCCCCCCTCGTGATGCAGGGTGGCGGTGCCGTGAACCCAACCGGAGCGGACGCTGCGCAAATGGTTGGCATTGACTTCGACCCCCACGGCGGCTTTGCCCTTGGCGGCGGCGATGAAGTGGGAACCCACCGATCCGAGGGTTTCCGCCAGAACAACACTCGCCCCTCCGTGCAACATGCCGTAGGGCTGATGGGTGCGGTGGTCGACCGGCATGCGTCCGACAACGCGACCGTGCTCGACC
Organism: uncultured Flavobacteriales bacterium; assembly: GCA_937996585.1. Classification (GTDB taxonomy): domain Bacteria; phylum Bacteroidota; class Bacteroidia; order Flavobacteriales_D; family Sanyastnellaceae; genus UBA8752. Next base: position 348 of record CALKUW010000355.1, on the reverse strand, counting down.
TCTGTGAGTTCGATTCCCAGGGCCTCGCTGATGGTGTTCTGGCCCATTTTCCGGAGCTGATCCCCATCGGGCATGACCGATGCGGTGAAGTCATCCTTCATCAGGCCGCAAATGTAGCGGAGCACACCCCCCTGCGCAGGAGTTGGTACGTGGAGTACCCCAAGGATTGCCACAAAAGAATGAACGCGGCTTTTTCTGCGCTGATTGTCAGGCGAGTTGTGCGTGCGAACCGTCGCAGTATGGCGGGTTCTTTGTCTGCTTGCAGGTGCACATGGCGGCCTTTCCGGTGGTTTCCGCTTCGAACATCTTGGGCGCGAAATCCGTTCCGCGGTGGGCGCCGTTGCACCA
>CALKUW010000354.1 GCA_937996585.1 uncultured Flavobacteriales bacterium | reverse complement strand
CAGGGTCTTCTACACCCACGCCAACATCGATGAACTGCCCGTTCGTTTCCTCCACCCCGAAACGAAAATCATCATGACCTATCGGGATCCCAAGGGCGCGGCCGTTTCCCAATTCCACTTTTACAAGAATCACCCCACCCTTGGCGTATCAGCAGACATGTCCATGGAGTCGTTCGTAGACTACTTTATCGACGGCGACCTCTACTTCGGTGACTACCACCACCATGTCATTGGATACTTCAATCCTGAATCCCACGGCATCAGAAAGGAGCAGGTATGCGTCATGCGCTTCGAGGACCTCGTGGAAGACAAGATGCAGGCCGTCCGCAGGTTGACCTCATTCCTGTTGCCTAACGCCACCCTCACCGAAGAACAGAGCTTCGAGGTGGCTGCCAGCACGGAGTTCAACACCATGAAGCAGGGCATCATCAAGAACCCGGGCAGCTTCCACTTCAACCCCAACAAGTTCTTCCGCTCCGGCCGTGTGGATGACTGGAAAGAGCAGCTTCCAGCCGCCTGCATCGCCGCCATCAACCTCAAGACAGCGCAGAAATGGGGCGCCGCGGATGCCACGTTTCCGGGATCCAGCGAACAGTCGATTGCAGGCTCCAAGGTGAACTTTCGCAACTTGGCGGCATGACCCCAACACCTTCCGAGCCCGCCCTCAACCACATCCGGCACATCCTGACCCGCGACATTGAGGCCGTGGGAAAAGAAGTCCAGGCCACCCCCGATGCTGATCTTTGGCGCACCCTGCCGGGCATCCACAATTCCGTCGGCACCATTGCCGTCCACCTCTGTGGCAACCTTCGTCACTTCGTCGGACAGGAAATCGGGGGCGATGGCTACCAACGTCAGAGGGCGGCTGAATTCTCAGGCGAACCCTTGCCCCGTGAGGAGCTCATGGCGGAAATCGGACGCACCCGGAACGCAGTGGACGGAGTTCTCGCGCACCTCGACCCTGAACGGCTCGGGGAACCCATGTCCAATCCCCCGCCCCACCACGCCGGTCGGAGCATTGGATTCTTCCTCATGCAGCTCAGTTGCCACCTCTCCCGCCACACCGGGCAAGCCAACTACTTGCGCCGCATGCTCGCCGCCCAAGCCTGACCGCCATCGATGCGGATGACATTCATGAAAAAGGATGAATTGTCACATTTGGATTCGTGAAGGTGTATTGCCTTTGAGATGCAACTTTGTCCAACCATCTCGGTTCTACCTGCAACGAAACCCACCATGTTCCGAATCCACGGCCTTGCTGCCCTGTGCCTGTTCGCCTTCACTGCGGCGGCGCAAACCGATTGCCTCCTGGAGGCCGAAATCGTCCTCTCCACCGAAATGTGGGGCGAAGAAGTGTCTTGGAACCTTTACGGAGATGATGGCGGATTGGTCGCCTCCGGAGCCAACTATGACAGCTACGGAGACTACGTGACCACCGTGTGCATGGAGGATTCCTGCTACACGCTCGAACTGATCGACAGCTTCGGCGATGGATGGAATGGCGCGACCATTTCCGTCAACTTTCCCGACCTCGGCATCATGCTCGGACCGCTGGGAATGGAAACCGGTGATTACGCCGCCTACGCGGTAGGAAGTGGTGATGCCTGCTCCGGCGACCCCATCGGCGGCGGTGGCGGCAACGGCGGCGGCAACACCGATGTCTGGGGCTGCATGGACCCCGACGCCCTGAACTACGATGCCAATGCCACCGTCAATTGCTGCTGTCAGTATCCCGTGGATTGCGGCGATGGCAACACCCTGACCATTGCCCAGCAGGCCGGCGGTCTGGATTCTCTCGGTTGGGGCTTCTTTGCCCAATTCACCGTGGTGGGGGCCGATGGGTGGCCCTGGTATCCTGAATACAGCGGCATCGACGACGCCGGCAACTGGGTCATCGAGGGCTGCCTGCCCGACGGCTGCTACAACCTCACCATTCACAACAACAGCCCGCTCGGTGCCGCCAGCACCTTCGACATTCTCGTCAACGGCGCGTTCCAGGAGTCCATTACGGTCCCCGGCGACCAATTCGTCTACGAGACCGGCCTCGGCATCAACGACCCCGACTGCGTCTTCTCGGTCTACGGCTGTACCGATCCCGAGGCGCCGAACTACAACCCGGACGCCACGGCAGACGACGGCAGCTGCCTCGAGCCCTGCGATTGCCCAGACGTCTACGAGCCCGTCTGCGGCTACGAGTGGTTCAGCGGACAGACCATCACGTTCAACAACCTGTGCGAACTCGAATGCGCTGGAGCCTACCTCCAGTGGGAAGGCGACTGCAGCACCCCCCCGGTGTACGGGTGCATGGACCCGGAGGCTTTGAACTACGACCCGGATGCCACGGCCGACAGCGGTTGGTGCGTCTACACCCCCGAATGTGACGGCAGCTCACTGGTGACCCTCACGAGCTCCGCTTCCTCACTCGACTCCCTCACGGGCAATGTCATCGGACTCGGGCTGTCCGGTTACTTCGTGGGCCTCAACGGGTTCATCAACGACTACACGACCTACTATGACGATGCCGGCAACCAGGTTTCCTTCTACTGCCTTGAGGACGGCTGCTACAATTTCCACGTCTATAATAACGGCTGGACCATCGGTGGGGCCATCGAGGTGACCGTAGATGGCGGCGACCCTGAGACCTTTGTCTTGGGCGCTGACCAGTTTGAAGCGGTCTTCCCCTTCGGCATCAACGAGACCGACTGTGAGGTCTACATCCCGGGTTGCACGGATCCGGAGGCCATGAACTACAACCCGAACGCCACGGAGGACGACGGTTCCTGCCAGTACCCTTTCTCCTGCCCGGACGATTTCATCGTGGGACAACTCTATGTGTGTACGTTCTCGCAGGGCAGCGAGGTTGGGCTGACCATCGTGGACAGCCAGGGCGAAGTGCTATACAGCCAGGACGGCTATCCCGACTTCACCATCGACTACATCGATGTCTGTCTCGACCCTGAGGAGTGCTACACCGCCATCATGACGAACAACGCTGGAGGCACGTCCTGGAATGGCGGCTACTTCTGGATACAGACCTGGAACGGAGATTGGGTCAATGGTGCATTGCAGGGCGCTGACAGCGAATCCATTGAGTTCGGCATGGCGGAAGACTGTGGAGACGACATCTCCAATGGCGGATACGGCTGTACCGATCCTGCGGCCATCAATTATGACCCGTTCGCCACATGGGACGACGGCTCCTGCCAGTACGACGACATTGTCGACTCGCTCGACTGTGGCGGAGACAACCTCGTGGCCGGCATCTTCTTCCCCGGCGACCCGTTCGTCAGCGAAGTCAGCTGGGCCATCGTGGACTCCCTCGGCAACGCTGTCTCGACGGGCAGCGGTAGCGGAGGCAATGCCGGCACCCCCGGATTCTTCCAGGACTGCCTGCCCGATGGTTGTTACACCCTCGAGTTGTACGACAGTTTCGGTGACGGCTGGGGAGGTGGCCTCCTCATCATCACGGTGAACGACGACCTCGCCTTGACGTTCTCTCTGGAGGAAGGCGAGTTTGCATCCTACGCCTTGGAACTTGGGGACGGATGCGGCGGTTCCCCGCTCACCATATGGGGCTGCACCGACCCCGGCGCCTCCAACTTCAACCCGGATGCCAATGCGGATGACGGCTCCTGCGAATTCAATGCTTGCCCCCTCATCGAAGTCACTTTCGTGACCTACACCTTCTCCAACGGCGACGAAGTGTCCTGGACGGTGGAAGGTACCGAAGCCTCTTCAGCCGATTCCACCTGGATGGGTTCCGGCCCCATGGGTGATTTCAATGTCCACACCCACACGGCCTGCATGGCAGCGGGTTGCTACACCATGACCCTGCACGATGCCTCCGGTGACGGCTGGGACCAGGGTTGGGTGGAAATCTGGACGGATGGAACACTGATGGCTTCCGCCTCCTACGACGTCAACGGAGACAACACGATGTCCATGGGATTGGGTGTGGACTGCGATGGCGATGGCCCCGGTATCAACGGAGGGTCGACCAATGCCGGCATGAGCGGCTGGGACGATACCGTGGACTTCAGTGTCTACCCGACCCCCACCGGGGAAATCGTCAATGTGCTGGGCGAAGGATTCGACAATGAATCCCCCGTAGTGGTCCGGATCAAGGACATGGTGGGCAAGCTGGTCGCTGAGCGGCAGGTCATTCCTGCCGAGGGACCCGCCGGATGGCTCTTCGATGTTCGGGACTGGCCTGCGGGCATCTACACAGCGGAGGGCACCCAGGGCAGCAAGGTGGCCACTGGCAAGATCATGGTCTCCCACTGACCGCAGTGACGACACTTACAAACTTCAGGCAAGCCTGCTGAACGCACATCGAAAAGCGAATTAGCTTCGCGCCAGAATGGCCTTCAGGCTATCAACAATTGTGGATAACGGATGTTACCACAGTGTTAACGAGAACGGACTCCAACAAGGGGTCCGTTCCGTTTTTCTGCCCCATCATTGTCCTGTCAGCAACGACAACGCAACGCTTCGGCCGAGCGTCCCCCTCGGGGGAAGGAGGCTCGCCTCCTGTCGGACCCCCGGTTGACGGCTTCGGTCGAAAACGGGAAGAGCAGCCGCTCTGCTGACCTCCGGCGCGAAGGCGCAGGAGTCGCCGCCCTCCGGCGAAAAGGCGTCCTGAGAATGGACGGAGCCCAGCTCACCCGGGAGCAATCCCGGACCGGATCAAAGGAGGCACCGCACCCACCCGGGCAACCGGAGCTGCTTCGGCAGCGGGGGACCGAGACGCGAGTC
>CALKUW010000353.1 GCA_937996585.1 uncultured Flavobacteriales bacterium | reverse complement strand
GGGGAGTTCATCGTGGTGAACAACCACCTCCTCCGCGACCTGACCAAGCTGGGCCTGTGGAACGAGGAGATGAAGAACCAGCTCATCGCTGCCAACGGTTCCATCCAGAACATCCCCGAGATCCCGGAGAACCTCAAGACGCTGTACCGCACCGCATGGGAGATCTCCCAACGCGCCATCCTCGATATGGCGGCGGACCGCGGTGCCTACATCTGCCAATCCCAGTCGTTGAACGTCTTCATGGAGAACGCCAGCTCACCCAAGCTGACCTCGATGCACTTCCACGCCTGGCGGTCCGGCCTGAAGACGGGCATGTACTACCTGCGCACCAAGGCCGCCACGGACGCCATCAAGTTCACGGTGGACAAGAAGTACAAAGAGCAGCCTACCGAGGCCGTCAAGGAGGTCACCGAGATGACCCACGAGGAGCAGGTGGCCGCCTGTTCCATCGAGAACGGTCCCGACTGTGAAATGTGCAGCGGCTGATTCCCGGCCCTACAATTTTTGAAAAGGGCGGTCCTTCGGGGTCGCCCTTTTTCATGCCCCTCCTCTGACCGCATTCGCACACGTTGTGACCGTGAGGCCCCGACCATGCCGGAGGTTTCCTTGCGTGACCGACCTTTGCCCCGACTTGCGGCAGGAACACCTCCATATCGTATCGCTCAACCACCGAAACGCCCCAGTGGAGCGCATCGGACGTCTGCACGTGCCCGAAGAACGCCAACAGGCCTTCCTCACCCAATTGAAATCCGACCTCGGCGTCCAGGGTATCGCCTACCTCACGACCTGCAACCGGGTGGAATTCATCCTCGTGGATGAAGCCTACTTCTGCATGGGTCGACTGCAGCAGCTCTTCCAGGCCTTTGACCCGGACACCGTCGAACTGCGCTCCCTGATGGGAACAGCCATGGTGCTCCACGGCGAGGAGGCCGCACGCCACCTGCTCCGCGTCACGGCCGGCCTCGAATCCATGGTCATCGGAGAGCGCGAGATCCTGACCCAGATGCGGTCCGCACTGGAGCGTTCGCGCGGATGGAAACTCGCTGGCGACCAACTCCGCATCACCGAGCGCGTGGCCGTGGAGACCGCCAAACAGGTCTTCACCGACACCGACATCGCCCGCCGCAGCGTTTCCGTCAATGCCCTCGGATGGAAGTCCTTCCTCGAACAGGAAATTCCGGCTTCAGCGCCCGTGCTCGTCATCGGTGCCGGACAGACCAATGCGAACATCGCCCGCTTCCTCGAAAAGCACCGGTACAGCGACGTCCACATCCTCAATCGCACCCCTGACAAAGCCCGGGAACTCGCCGAGCCACGCGGTTGGACATGGGACAGCCTCGATGGCCTTGCCACCGCCCTTGCAACGGGGCCTGCTGCCATCTTCCTGTGCACCGGCAGCGCCAACACCCTCCTCGGCGATGCGGAAGCCGCCCTGCTACCGGAGGGCCACTGCTTCGTGCTGGACCTCAGCGTACCCACGGGGGTGAATGCCGCATTCCGAAACCGCCCGGACACCACCGTCGTCGGCATCGAAGAACTCAAGCCCATCGCCGACCAAAATGCAGAAGGCCGCCGCGCCGCCATGGGCGAGTGCCAGCGTATCATCGAAGACGGCATGACCGAACTCACGTCCCGCCTGCAGCAACGCGAAGTGGAAATGGCACTTCGGGAGCTGCCCGCCCTCCTCGCATCCGTGAGGAATACGGCATTGGGCGAGGTGTTCGCCGATGAACTGGCGGAGCTCGATGGGGATACCCGGGACCTGGTCGACCGCATCGTGGCCTACCTGGAGAAGAAATACGTTTCCGTGCCGATGAAATTGGCGCGCGAAGCCGTGCTCGAGCACCTGGACAAGCCCTGAGGCGACATGTCCGATTCGCCCCACCTCATCATCGGAACGCGCGGAAGCGACCTGGCCCTGTGGCAGGCCCACCATGTGCGCGATCTGATCCAAGAGATGGGCGGCACCTGCGAAATCAAAGTCCTGTCCACCCAGGGCGACCGCGAACAGGTACAGGCCTTCGAAAAACTCGAGGGCAAAGGCTTCTTCACGAAGGAAATCGAAGAGGCCCTGCTCGACCACCGCATCGACGTGGCCGTCCACAGCCACAAGGACCTGGAGACCACCCAGCCCGAGGGCCTGACCATTGCCGCCGTCCCGCCCCGTGCAGCCGCGCAGGACGTGTTGTTGGTCCGCCGGACGAAACACGCGCAAGGGCCTTGGCTTCCCCTTCGTGGCGGTGCAGTGGTGGGCACCTCATCCGTCCGCCGCAGGGACCAACTGTTGCTGCTCAGGCCCGACCTCGACATCCAGGCCCTGCGCGGCAATGTGCCCACCCGCATCGCGCGGCTGCGCGAAGGCCGCTATGACGCCATCGTCCTTGCAGCAGCAGGTCTGGACCGTCTGGAGCTCAAACTCGAGGACCTCGTGCGGGTGGACCTCGACCCCCGCCATTTCGTGCCGGCACCCGCCCAAGGCGCACTTGCGCTGCAGATGCGCGAAGACGATTCCCGGGCAGATTGGCTGGCGCAGCTCACCCACTACAACACGGCGGAAGCCATCGCCGCTGAGCGGAGCATCCTGCGTGCCCTCGACGGCGGGTGCCAATTGCCATTCGGTGCGCATAGGATCGGTGCTTCTCCCATCCGCGCCTTCCTTCAATCGAATGAGGGGCCGCACCGGGTGCTGTCCGCGGATGCCGCGTCTACCCTGGACGCACTGCAGGCTCCCCCTTCTGCGCTGCGCTTGCTGGTTACGCGGACACCCAAAACCGATGTCCTTGCGCGCTTGGCCTCAGGTGCTGGGTGCACCCTGATCGAACATCCATCCATCGCCTTGTCCCCCACCGGACACCCTGCCCCTGAGGGACCATTTGATGGCGTTTGGTTGTCCAGTCCCGGAGCTGTCCGAATGGCAGCAGATTGGCTTGGCGACCACCCCGAAGTCCCCATTGCCGTGCCTGGGTCAGGGACGGCAGACGCGTTGACGAAAGCCCAGTCTGCCCGGCTTTGCTTTGTCGGGTCAGGCGATCCCATTGCAGCCTGGCGCACGTTTGCTGAGCGATGTGAACCACAGGACCGCATCGCCCTGCCACACAGCGTCCAATCCATGAGGCGGTGGGAAACAGACCCAGTACCGTTCACTGTTGCAGCCTGGCCGCTGTATTCCGCTGAAGCCAGTACCCTTCCTCCGCCCGCAGCAGACATCGTCTGCTTCACTTCCCCTTCGAACGTGCGCCATTGGTCCGGGTCCCAACCCGCCACCACCGTGGCCATCGGACCCACCACCTCCGCCGCACTGACCGCCAAAGGTTGGCCCCACCGGACGGCCGAAAGCCCGGATGCATTTGGAATCTGGGAAGCCATGACGGGAGGATAGACGGGGCACTCACGCCCGAACTTCAAGACAAAGGGCGAGAAGTTTTCAACCCCGCGCGAAATCACGTACCTTCGCACCCCTCAAAAAACAGAGGTCATCATGTACGCCATCGTAGAAATTGCAGGGCACCAATACAAGGTACAGCAAGATCAACGGCTCTATGTGAACCGTCTCAAGCACGATGAGGGCAGCAAGGTCAGCTTTGACCGCGTGCTCCTCGTGGATGACGGCTCCAAGGTTTCCGTTGGCGCCCCAGCAGTCCCCGGCGCAGCCGTGAATGCCACGGTTGAACGCCATTTGAAAGGTGACAAGGTGCTCGTCTTCAAGAAGAAGCGGCGCAAGGGTTACCAGAAGTTGAACGGCTTCCGCCCCTCCTTGACCGAATTGGTCATCAAGGGCATCGAGCTTGGAGGCAAGGCCAAGAAGGCTGCGCCGAAGAAAGCCGAGGCCGGAGACGAGAAGGCTGAAGCCAAGCCCGCAGCCAAGAAGCCGGCAGCCAAGAAGGCAGCACCCAAGAAGGACGCAGCCGACAAGCCCGCAGCAAAGAAGCCCGCAGCCAAAAAGGCAGCAGCCGACAAGCCCGCAGCCAAAAAGGCAGCAGCCGACAAGCCCGCAGCAAAGAAGGCAGCGCCCAAGAAGGCAGCGCCCAAGAAGGCTGAAGACAAAGGCGAAGAATAATCAACCCCAGGAACCATGGCTCACAAAAAGGCGGCGGCCTCTACGAAGAACGGCCGCGAATCAGAAAGCAAACGACTGGGCGTCAAGATCTATGGCGGCCAGAAGTGCATCGCAGGCAACATCCTCGTTCGCCAGCGCGGCACCCAGCACAACCCGGGACTCAACGTCGGCATCGGCAAGGACCATACCCTTTACGCCCTCACCGATGGCGTAGTGGAGTTCCGCCGCCGCAAGGGCAACAAGAGCTTCGTCTCCGTAGTGCCCCCGGCAGAGGCCTGAACGCCACCCACTGAAAAAGGCCAAGAAGGCCCAATGACGGTGCCCCCATCCTGAAAAGGAGGGGGCACCGTCGTATTTTTACACACCATGTTGACCCTACAGGTTCTCCGCAACGACCGCGACGCTCTGGAACAAGCCCTGTCCAAGCGCGGCATCGACGCTGCCCCCATGCTCAACCGCATCCTGGCCCTCGATGAGGAGCGTCGCCACACCCAGAAGGAAGTGGACGACCTCAAGGCCGAGCAGAATGCGGCCAGCCGGGAGATCGGTGAACTGTTCAAATCGGGCAAGAAGGAAGAGGCCGAGGCGCGCCGGACGGAAATGGGCGCACTCAAGGAGAAGATCCATGTCCTCGACGAGCACCAGAAAACCCTCATCAATCAGCAGGAGGACGCCCTGCTCGAACTGCCGAACAGGCCACACGATCTCGTGCCGGCCGGCCAAAGCGATGCCGACAATGAGGTCGTCGCAGAGGAAGGCACCAAACCGGAGCTGGGTGAACATGCGCTTCCCCATTGGGAATTGGCGGACCGCTACAAGCTCATCGACTTCGAAGCCGGTGTGAAGATTTCCGGTGCGGGATTCCCGGTCTACCGTGGCAAGGGAGCCAAGCTCCAGCGCGCCCTCATCCAGTTCTTCCTCGATCGGGCAGATGCCGCAGGCTATGAGGAGTTCATCCCGCCGCACCTGGTCAATCCGGACTCCGGACGGGGTACAGGACAGTTGCCCGACAAGGAAGGGCAGATGTACCACTGCGCGGACGATGACCTGTATCTCATTCCCACGGCAGAAGTACCGTTAACCAACCTGTACCGCGGAGACCTACTCAAGTCGGAGGAGCTGCCCATCCAACTGTGCGGATACACCCCTTGCTTCCGCCGCGAAGCGGGATCTTACGGCAAGGACGTAAGGGGTCTCAACCGGCTTCACCAATTCGACAAGGTGGAGATCGTGCGGTTCGAACAACCGGAAAACAGCTACGCCGCACTGGAAGGCATGGTCGAACATGTGCGCGGGCTGTTGCGGGACCTCGAACTGCCGGTCCGAACCTTGCGCCTCTGTGGCGGCGACCTGGGGTTCACCTCCGCCTTGACGTATGACCTCGAGGTCTGGTCTGCTGCGCAGGAGCGTTGGCTGGAGGTCTCGAGTGTGTCCAACTTCGAGACCTACCAGGCCAACCGCCTGCAGTGCCGCTTCCGAAACGCCGAGGGCAAACCCGAACTCGTCCACACCCTGAACGGCAGCGCCCTGGCCCTGCCCCGCATCGTAGCCGCCCTGCTGGAGAACCACCAGGGACCCGACGGCATCCGCATCCCGGCTGCCCTGCGGACCTACACCGGATTCGACACCATCGCATGATTCCGCGGATCCTGCCCTTCATCATCGCCTTGCTCGCCGCGGGGTGCGGTCCCAAGCCCGGTGCGGAACACCTGCCCGAACTCCAGGCCACCCTCACGGCCATCGACAGCGCGGAAGCGGTATTCCTCGCCGCCCCGTTGGATGCCGCCGAGCCCGCCTTCGCCAAGGCTGACAGCGCCCTGCGCGCCGTGGAAACGATGATGGTCGGCCTCGTCGTCAACCCCCAGCAAGGCGCACCCTTTTCCCGCCTGGACGAGCGTTGCCGCATGCTGCGCCGACAACCGGGCCGCCACCGCCGCATCGAACAGGAAATCGACCGCACGCGCCGCCAGGTCGGCCACCTCATTGAAGCCATCGTCGACGGGGCCAAGGTCGATGCCGAAGGCACCATCATTGACACCGCCTACCTGAACAAGGCGGCGGAAGATGAACTGCGCATCGCCGGGCACCTGCTCGAGGAGATCGACATCGCCCTCGACTTCCTCCAGCGCGGCACGACCGGCCTGGACGCCGTCATCGCCCGCGCCGACTCCACGGCCCGCGCATTGACCACCATTCCCGCCCAACTGTGAAGGCCAAGCACACATACAGGTATTGGCTGACCATCGCCGCGTGCCTGCTCGCCATGGGTGCGGGCAAAGCGCAAAGCGACCTCGAACTTGCCACCTACTACTACAACTCCGGGGCGTTCGAACAGGCCCGGCTCTACCTCGACAACCTCTGGAAGAAGGACCCCTCCGTCTATGAGATGTACCTCAATACCTTGCTCGAACTCGAGGATTACGATGAGGCCGAGGACATCGTCAAGGCCCGCCTGAAAAAGAGCAAGGACAAGAGCATGGCCCAGATCGACCTCGGGTCACTGTACCTGCGAATCGGCAAGGATGAGGCCGCCCGGGAAGCCTTTGCCGAAGCCCTCGACGCCCTACCGGTGGGGCGCGGACCAACCAAGCGGCTGGCGGACGCCTTCATCAAGCTCGACCAGCTCGATTTCGCCCTCGCCGCCTACGAAAAGGCCATGCAGAATGGCCGCGACAACTACGGTTACCACTACGAA
>CALKUW010000352.1 GCA_937996585.1 uncultured Flavobacteriales bacterium | reverse complement strand
GCGCCACCACCAGGACATCCTCTACATGGCCTCGAACCGCGTACACCGCTCGCTCGCCCAGGGGCGGGATTTCGAAGCGATGTCCGACGACCTCACGCGCGGTTCACGCAAGGGCAACGTGCCTTTCGGCACCCTCACCTCACTGAACGAGAGCCCCTTGCGATTCGGTCGCTTGGCCGTCGGCTCGGACGATGGCCTCGTGCACACGAGCATGGACGGGGGCTACACCTGGGAGGAAAAGACCCCCCCTGCGCCCAACGCCTCGCCGGACCGCTCCCTCTGGGTGTCGGAAGTCCTCTGGTCCCACCACGATGCCGACCGGCTGTATGCCGCCTTCAATGGCTACCGCCACGACCACTTTGCCCCCTACCTCTACGTTTCGGAAAATGCCGGGCGCAGTTGGATGCGGATCGGATCAGACGGGATGGTGCGGGGCGGACTGCCCATGGAACCGATCAACGCCATCGCCGAATCGGAAGACGTGGACGGCCTCCTCTTCATCGGCACGGACGGTGGACTCTATGTCACCATGGACGGGGGATTGACCTGGTCCCAGGCCCACCCCGACCTGCCGCGCGCGCCGGTGCACGACCTCGTGATCCAGGAACGGGAGGATGAGCTCGTCATCGGCACCCACGGCCGCAGCATCTGGGTGCTCGACATCGCCCCGCTCGTGCAGGGCCTTTCCGATGGACAGGACCCCGGAACAGCCAAGCTTGACTTCGATACCCCCGAAGAACTCGAATGGCGCGAAGGCTGGGGTGAACGCGGCTACGGATGGGGTGAGCCCTGGGAGCCCAAGGTGAACCTGGATGCCTTCCTGCCCATGGACGGGGATGCGACGGTCCAGGCCGAGGACAGCACCGGCGCCCTGGTCATGCAGACCACCATCGAAGGTGCCCGCCGCGGCTGGCAGTCCCTCGAATTCGTACCGGAGAACCTCAACGGGGAGGGGTACCTCGACCCCGGTCCCTACACGCTAATCCTGAAAATGAAAGGCGCGGACCCGGTCCGAAAGCAATGGGCCATCCTCGAGGAAGAGTGACCCCGCAACCGCAGGGCAGGAAAAGTCCGGCGATCAGTCGCCGAGGAAATAGCGGAGGCTGACCGTGGCCGGCAGGGCGCTGGGAAAGGTGCGGGATACCGCTTCGACCTTGCGCAGCCCGACTTCCGCCGCCATGGCATCGAAGACGGGCACCTCCACGATGTACTGGTCAGAGAATCCGTGGGTGGCATCGTAGGCCGTTGCCGGCACCCGGCCATGGCGATCGGCCGCTTCCGCCGGATCCATGGTGTGCAGCTCAATGACCAGCAGGCCGTGGCGCGCAACGTGGGGACGCCACTTTCCAAAGTGCTCCACCAGGCTCTGCTCCACATCGCTCGACCGCAGACGCTCACCGCGGAAAGCAAAGGCCCCCGTCGTCATCACGGGCTTGGTGCGCTGCGCCACCGGACGGTTGAACACCCGATTGTGGTCGAGGAAGGAACGGACGTTGAGCAGATCGCCCAGGGCAATGCCATGGCGGTGCTGGAGGTCAAGATCGAGGCGGTCCGGGTCACCGATGTCGCCCCACACGAAATGACCATCGACCCCTTCTTGGACGAAGTGGGCTTCGGTCGCATCGAGCGCCGCCTGGTTGAAGTCCGCCCCCACGAGCACGAGGGGATGGCTGTCCAGGTGTTTTCCGCGCAGGGTTTCCGTCCGGATGAATTCCTCGAGGTGCAGCAGCAGTGCGCCATTGCCACACCCCATGTCACAGATGCCGCGGGGTTGCCCTTCCAGCGGGGCGTCGAAAATCGTACGGACCACCTCATCGAGGTAGCCGAAGTAGGCGCTGTGGGCCCCGCCACTGCCCCAGACGTTGAGCGTGCGGTCGACGTGGATTTCGGCCTCGCCCGGCTCCGTGCGCCAGAGCTTGCCTCCATCGCCGAACAGGAGCTCTTCCGCCCAAAGGAAAGTCTTGATGTAGGAGGTCGTGACGCCGAATGACGCCGCCCGGGCCAGGAAGAACCCGCCTTCCGGCGTTCCGAGGTAGCCCAACTTCTTCAGCACCGCCATGCACGCCGCCCCCCTGCTGGGGTGCAGTTGGGCCAACGCCTGGGAAAGGGCATGCCAATCGCCCATGGCCGCCGTGCCGTGCACGGTGCCAAGCGTGACCAACCAAGGCGCTGCGAGAGCGCCCGCCCAATGTGCGGACCATGCATCGTTCACGGCACCATCCAGCGATGCCATGAAGGCGTCAAGGGTCGATTGCTCCACTGCGGACATGGGCGTATCAGCGCGGTTCCACATGCCTTCCGCCGCCGCGAGCCATTCGCGGCCGCTGTGCGATACCGGCATGCCCGAACGCCACTGCTCCCACCCCACTTTGTCCGTGCGGCGATAAAGGACCTTGCCCCCAGTCGCTGCACGCGACAACCAACCTTGAGAGGCGCACAGGCGGCAGAGCACATTGAGGTAGCCCGCATGGGCGCCGAGCTGCTCGGCGAGGACATCCACGTCGTGGGCCTGGCCGTCGTCGAAAGCGGAGAGGATGCCCCGTTCCTCCATGAGGGGGGCGAGGATGGTCAAGGCCAATCCGTCGAGTTGTTGGAAGAGGTGGGAACGCCAAACCCGGGCGTCCGTCTTGTCAGGCACCGTGAAAGCGCCGTTGGGCAATCCTGTGGTCATCGTAGGGAGCGACGGGTCATTTCCGCGCACCCTCCTTACGGAACATGGACTTTCAGGGTTTCACTGGGCGTGCAGTGAACAGCTCTGCCGGCAAAGCGCACACGGGAATGGGATCCATTTTGTGGCGGTTGGCCTTGTGGTGACGGAGGTAGATCTCCATGACCTTCCGCGCCCGCGATCCTGCATCGAAATGGCCCGCGTCACGGCCGTCGGCAGCCTGTTCCATGGCCCATTCCAGCTCATCATAGGTCGCCCCGAGCTGGTCCTCGTCGGTGCGGTCATCACCCCAGAGCCCATCCGTCGGCGCAGCCTGCAGGATGGCTTCACCAACCCCAAGCACGCGACCCAAGGCATACACCTCACTCTTCAGCAGGTCGGCGATGGGACTGAGGTCCACCCCGCCGTCCCCGTATTTGGTGTAGAATCCCACGCCGAAGTCCTCCACCTTGTTGCCCGTCCCGGCGACGAGGGCACTGCGTTCCGCTGCCACGGCATAGAGGGTGGTCATCCGGATGCGCGCCCTGGCATTGGCCAGCGACAAGCCGCCGAAAGGGGCGCCCACCGCACCCGCCAACGCCTCGGACAACCCGTCGAACGATGACGTCAGGTCCACGTTCAGGGAAGCCACATGGGGATGGGCCGCCTCGAGCGCCGCGATGTGGGCGGCACCGCGCTCGTCCTGGTCCGCCGCCTGGTGGATGGGCATGCGCAGCAAGGTCGTGGGCCGTCCTGTCCGCGCCGCCAAAGTGGACGTGACCGCCGAATCGATGCCCCCGGACACCCCGACGACCCAGCCGTCCAGCCCGGAACGGTCCAGATAGGCCGTCATCCACGCGACGATGTGCGCCACCGCCTTCTCGGCGTCCAGAATGCGGGAAGATTTCAATTCCATGTCAGAACAACAATCCGCAGCTCAAAAGGATGGCGTTGTCGATCATTTTGACCTCATACCCCTCCAGCAGGGCGGGATCCAGACCGCCATCCGTCGCCGGCAGGATGTGCTCCTCCAAGCGGCCTTCGCCGAAATTCCGATTGCTCACCACGTTGAATAGTCCGTTGTTGAAGGTGGCCCCAAGCAGCAGTGAAGTCTTCCCACTGAGGTTGTACTCGATGCCCAATCCGACGATCATCGCCGCGCGCATCAGGGCCGCCTCGTCCTCGACCGGCACATCATCAGACGGCACGATGCCTACATCGGACGCCTCGACCCAGCCGTCCCCGGCCACACCGGGCTCCACGCTGCGGTAGAGGTAATCAACCGCATCGTCCGCGGTACTCCGCAAGTTCAACCCGAGGCCAAGCCCGAACTGCCCCCAGTAGGTGATGTGGCCGATCTCACGGGTGCGGAACTTGAAACTCAACGGAAGCTCCACCCAGTGCTGTGTCAACACCCGGTCGCGCCGGACCAGGAATTGCGTGGTGTCATTGGCCGCATCCTGGGGATCGCCCGTGACCCGGTCGAAATACGAGATCCGCCCACCGTTCCTGAAGACGTTGATGCCGGTTCCGACAGCGTAATTGTCCGCGAACATCAC
>CALKUW010000351.1 GCA_937996585.1 uncultured Flavobacteriales bacterium | reverse complement strand
GCGACGCGGGTCACCTTGGTCGGGTCGATGACGCCTGCGGTGTGCAGGTCCTCGAACACCTCGGTACGGGCGTTGTAGCCGAAGTCACCCTTGCCCTCGCGGACGGCGTTGACCACGACAGCACCTTCACCGCCGGCGTTGGCGACGATCTGGCGGAGCGGCTCCTCGATGGCGCGCATCACGATTTGCACGCCCGTGGCCTCGTCCTCGTTGACGGTGTCCACGGAGTCGAGCACGCTGGCGGCGCGGATGAGCGCGGTACCGCCTCCGGGCACGATGCCCTCCTCGACGGCCGCACGGGTGGCGTGCAGGGCGTCGTCGACGCGATCCTTCTTCTCCTTCATCTCCACCTCGGTGGCAGCGCCCACGTAGAGCACGGCGACACCGCCGGCAAGCTTGGCGAGACGCTCCTGGAGCTTCTCCTTGTCGTAGTCGCTGGTGGTGGACTCGATCTGCGCCTTGATCTGGCCAATGCGGGCCTCGATGGCGTCCTTCTCACCGACGCCGTTGACGACGGTCGTGTTGTCCTTGTCGATGGTCACCTTCTCGGCGGAACCGAGGTCGGCGAGCGTGGCGTTCTCGAGCTTCAGGCCGGTCTCCTCGGAGATCACGGTGCCGCCCGTGAGGATGGCGATGTCCTGGAGCATGGCCTTGCGGCGGTCGCCGAAGCCCGGGGCCTTGACGGCGGCCACCTTGAGGGCGCCGCGGATCTTGTTGACCACGAGGGTGGCGAGGGCCTCTCCGTCGACGTCCTCGGCGATGATGAGCAGCGGGCGGCCCGTCTGGGCGCTCTTCTCGAGGACCGGCAGGAGGTCCTTCATGTTGCTGATCTTCTTCTCGAAGATGAGGATGTTCGGGCTCTCGAGCTCGGCCTCCATCTTGTCCGGGTTGGTCACGAAGTAGGGGCTCAGGTAACCGCGGTCGAACTGCATGCCCTCCACGGTCTTGACCTCGGTCTCGGTGCCCTTGGCCTCCTCGACGGTGATCACACCCTCGTTGCCCACCTTGGCCATGGCCTCGGCGATGAGGGTGCCGATGGTAACATCGTTGTTGGCGGACACGGTGGCGACCTGCTGGATCTTGGCGTTGTCGTCTCCGACTTCACGGGAGATGCTGCGCAGCTCGACAACCAGGGCCTGCGTCGCCTTGTCCATGCCCCGCTTGAGGTCCATGGGATTGGCGCCAGCGGCCACGTTGCGGAGGCCGGCGTTGATCATCGCCTGGGCGAGAACCGTCGCGGTGGTCGTTCCGTCACCGGCGACGTCGGCGGTTTTGGAGGCGACCTCCTTGACCATCTGGGCGCCCATGTTCTGGATCGGATCCTTGAGCTCGATCTCCTTGGCGACGGAGACGCCGTCCTTGGTCACGTTGGGGGCACCGAACTTCTTGTCGATGACCACGTTGCGGCCCTTGGGGCCCAGGGTGACCTTCACGGCGTTGGCCAGCGCGTCGACGCCAGCCTGCAGCTCCTTCCGGGCTGCGGTGTCAAAGGTGATTTCCTTCGGCATGTTGAATGGGATTGTGGTTTGCTTGTGATTGGGATCAGAGCACGGCGAGGATGTCGCTCTCGCGCATGATCATGTAGTCGTTGTCTTCGAGGGACAACTCGGTACCGGAGTACTTACCGTAGAGCACGGTGTCCCCGACCTTGACGGTCATGGGCTCGTCCTTCTTGCCGTCACCCACGGCGACGACGGTGCCGCGCTGGGGCTTTTCCTTGGCGGTATCGGGAATGATGATGCCGCTGGCGGTCGTCTCCTCCGCGGCGGCGGGCTCGACCACCACGCGGTCGGCCAGGGGCTTGATGTTTACAGACATGATGTGAACGGTATATAGTGTTGGTTATGCTTTGCCTGTGGCGCGAAGCGGAATGCGAATCTCGTGCCACTTCCGCCCCGCCACCGCACAACTGACAAAAAGGTCAGGCTACCTGACAAAATGGGCGGTGCGGGCAAAAAAAATGTCAGCCCGCTGACAGGCTGACATTTTCCCCGGCGAGCCGCCGCGTGATTATTCCGCGGGAGCGTCCTGCAGCGGCGCAGCCGCAGCGTCGGTGGCCACGGGAGCCACGAACTCCTCCTCTTCGAAACCACTGGTGTTGCCGGAACCGGAAGAGAAAGCACCCGTCGCACCGATGCACAGCACGAACAGGGCGATGGTCAAGTACCAGGTCGACTTCTCCAAGAAATCGGTGGTGCGCTGCACGCCGCCAATCTTGCCAGCGGACTCGAATCCGGAGGCCAGACCGGTGCCTTTGGGGTTCTGCACGAGGATCACGGCACCCAACAGGATGGAGATGATCAGGATGAGGACGAGGAGAATGTAGCCCATGGTGTTGTTTTCAATTGCCAGTCCTTTCTGCTGAAACCGAGGACTGACGGGGGATTTCAGCCATCCGCCTCCCTGCGTCCCAGCTTTTTGGATTGGGCGGCAAAATAAACGCTTTTCTCCGGGTATTTCAAGGCCAGGAGTTTGTAAGCGCGCCGCGCCCGACCGATTTGGCCTTGCTGGGCGTAGATGCGGGCCATGGTTTCCGTGATGAGGGACGCATCCTCCACCA
>CALKUW010000350.1 GCA_937996585.1 uncultured Flavobacteriales bacterium | reverse complement strand
GATCTGCGCGGTAATCTCGTCCCGCACGCCGACCATCTGTTCGGTGGGGCGGTAGAGGCCCATGTTGGCGAGCGAGCCGACGTGGGCCAGCTTGTTGTTGAGCCGGATGGGGTAGTTCAACATGTCCTGGTTGCTCTTCAGTTTGGTTTGGTAGAGTACCTCCTCGATGGCGACCATGGCGGAGTCGAGCCGCTTACCGGTGGCGATGACCTCGGCATGGGCCTCTTCGTCGAGGCGGGCGGACAGGGCGCCGATCTGGCTGCGGGTGGCCCGCATGTGGCGGATGGCGTCATGGGTCTCGTCGACCTTGTCGCGCACCGATTTCAGGAAGTCGAAACGCTCCTGCAGGTCCTCCATGGAGGCGTCCGTCCGCGGGTCGGGCAGGATGTCGAAGGTGGTGGTGGCGGTGTCGCCGTCCACGATGAGTTGGGCGGTGTAGTTGCCCGGCGGGCTGACCGGACCGTTCAGGGTGCCCCACCACATGAGCAGGCCGTCGAAGTCGTCCGCTTTCTCGTGGCGCAGGTCCCAGTCGAAGTGCTGCAGGCCGTCTTCGATCTCGAGCTTGTCGGCCTTGTCCCCGGCGTCGGTGGCGAAGGTGCGGATGGCCTTTCCCTCGGCGTCCATGAAGGTGAGCTTACCCCGCTCTGCGCCCTCCGGCACCTGGAAATGCAGGCGCACGCCGGCCGGGTGGTTGGTGCCCTGTGTGAGGGAGGTCTGCCCGCGGCCGCCGCCGAACCCGACGGTAGGGTGGGGCTGGAACAGGCGCAGTCCTTCAACGGGCGCGTCTTCCATGGATTGCCAGAGGACGTCGAGATCGTCAAGGACCCAAAAGCTCCGGCCTTGTGTGGCGACGATGAGGTCGTTGTCCTTGAGGGCGAGGTCGGTGATGGGCACCAGCGGCAGGTTGTGCTGCAGCGATTGCCAATTCGCGCCATTGTTGGTGCTGACGTACAGCCCGAATTCGGTGCCGGCGTAGAGCAGGCCGGGCACGTTGCGGTCCGCGCGGATGGCGCGGGTGAAGTGGCCGTCATCGATGCCCTTGGTGATGGCCGTCCATGAGGCGCCGTAGTCGGTGGTGTGGTAGAGGTAGGGCTGGTAATCGCCCGACTTGTAGCGGGTGGCGGCGAGGTAGAGCCCGCCGGGCCGGTGGGGGTCGACGTCGATGCAGTTGACCATGGCGTCGGACGGCATGCCTTTCGGGGTCACGTCGGTCCAATCGCCGCCACCGTTGCGGGACACGTGGACGAGGCCGTCGTCGGAACCGCACCACAGGAGGCCTTCCTCGAGGTGCGATTCGGCCGCGGCGAAAATGGTGGCGTAGTACTCAACGCCTGTGTTGTCCTGGGTGATGGGGCCGCCGGAGGAGACCAGCTTCTCGGCCTCGTTGCGGGTGAGGTCCGGGCTGATGATGTCCCAGCTGCCTCCGCCGTCGGTCGAGACGTGGAGGTGCTGCGAGCAGGTGTAGATTTTTCCCGGATCGTGGGGGGAGAAGAAGACCGGGAAGTTCCACTGGAAGCGGTACTTCATGCCCTCGGCGCCGGAGCCCATGGGGTTGTCGGGCCAGACGTTGATGGCGCGGTTCAGGTCCCGCCGGTGGTCGGAGCGGGTGAGGAAACCGCCATAGCTGCCGCCGTAGACGATGTCGTTGTCGGTCGGGTCAGGCGCGAGGTGAGCACTTTCTCCGCCGGCGGTGGACTCCCAGTTCTCCTCGCTGATGAAGCGCCCGGAGGAGCGGACGTCGATGCGGATGGCCGAATTGTCCTGCTGGGCGCCGTAGACGCGGTAGGGGAAATGGTCGTCGGTGGTGACGCGGTAGAACTGCGACGTCGGCTGGTTCATGTAGGTCGACCAGCTGCCGCCGGCATCGTAGCTGATCTGGGCGCCGCCGTCGTCGCCGATGATCAGCCGGCTGGCGTCTTCCGGCGCGATCCAGAGGTCGTGGTGGTCCCCGTGCGGCGCGTACCTCGCTTCGAAGGTGCGCCCCCCATCGGTGGAGACGTGGTAGGCGACATTCATGACGTACACCCGGTTGACGTCCTCGGTGTCGGCGTAGATGCGGGTGTAGTACCAGGCGCGCTGGCGCAGGCTGCGGTCGGAATTGGTCCGCTCCCAGGTCTTGCCGGCATCATCGGAGCGGTAGACGCCGCCCTCGTCGTTCTCGATGATGGCCCAGACGCGGTCCGGGTCGACCGGCGACACGGTCACGCCGATGATACCGAACGGTCCTTCCGGCATGCCCTCCATGTCCATCAAGGAGGTCCAGCTGGCGCCGCCATCCTCGGATTTCCAGAGGGCCGATCCCGGCCCGCCGGACGAGAAGTCATAGGGTGTGCGGCGCACGTTCCACGTGCTGGCATAGAGGACTTCGGGGTTGACCGGGTCGAACACGAGGTCCACGGCACCCGCCCGCTCGTTGGCAAACAGCACGCGTTCCCAGCTCTCCCCGCCGTCGGTGGATTTGTAGACGCCCCGCTCTTCGCTGTCGGTGAAGAGGTCGCCCAGCACGGCGGCGTAAACGACGTCGGGGTTGTCCGGATGGATGCGGATGCGCGGGATGTGGCGCGATGCCTCGAGGCCGATGGCGGTCCAGCTGCGGCCACCGTCGACGCTCTTGTACATGCCGGTGCCGGGGGACACGTTGCCCCTCACGGTCACCTCGCCGCCCCCGACGTATAGCACGTTGGGGTGGGAGGGGCTCACCGCCACGGCACCGATGGAGCCGCCGAAGAACCCGTCGGAGATGTTTTCCCAAGTCGAGCCGCCGTTGGACGTCTTCCAGACGCCGCCGCCCGTGGCGCCCATGTAGAAGGTCATGGGGTCACCCGGCACGCCGGTCACGGCCGCACTCCGGCCACCTCGGAAGGGGCCGATGCAACGGAACTGCAGGGCCTCCTCGAGGGTGCTGACATCCAGATCAGCGGATTGGGAACGCCCCGTTTCCGGCATCAATAGCAGGGACATCAGAGCGATGGGCATCAGGGAGAGGCGCAGGAATTGAGCGCGGTGCTTGGCGTGCGACATGGGGACAAATTAAGGCGGCGTCCGGTGTGCCACATTGGGTTCGGTCACGGGTCACGAACTTGGCGCGAAGATTGTATTCAAGGAGGACGGAAACCCATGCTCATGTTCAAGACCCCTTCGATTCTCCTCGTCCTCCTTTGTGGATTGACGGTCCAATCCGCTGCACAAGACGGCCTCATCGTCCGGACCAACCTCACCGACCTCGTCGTCGGTCGCTACTCCTTGGGTGCTGAGGTTCCGGTTCGTCCCAACCTTTCCGTCAGCCTCGATGTCGACTACATCGCCCGGAACGTGTTCGTGGGATCGGATCACCCATGGTACCCTGGGGGTGACACGAAGAAACGGGGCGTCATTCTCGAGCCGCAAGTGCGTTGGTATCCCGGTGCGGAGGCCGGTCGCGGCACGTACACCGCCCTGTCCGGATTCTTCGGATATGCCCGGTACAACCCGGTGGATGAGGCATCGTGGGGCTCGGGTTTCCTTCCTCCCCCAGAATGGATGGTTGGGGGCGCTTCCCTGCACTTGGGTCATCAGTTGGCCCTCGGGCGGTTCTTGCTCGACGGATACCTGGGCGGGACGTGGACCTCGGAGGACGACATGGGCATCTATTACGAGGACCTTCCGCTGTTTCCTCAGGCGTCCGGACTGCGCCTTTCAGGCGGTCTTCGGTTGGGGATCAGGACAGGCGGCCGGCAATGAAGCCGGTGGTCCAGGCGGCCTGAAAATTGAAGCCGCCGGTGATGCCGTCCACATCGAGGACCTCGCCGGC
>CALKUW010000349.1 GCA_937996585.1 uncultured Flavobacteriales bacterium | reverse complement strand
GTTTCCTCAGATGGCAGTCCATGGCCACTGTAATAAAAGAACAGCTCCGCGTCGCGCCCATAAGCTTCCGCGAAATTGGCCAACCGCTTCAGCGCCTTCTCCATGTTGGCCTTGGTGGCATTCCTCTCAATGATGATGTTGTCGGCTGGAATGCCCCAAAGTCCCATGAAATACTCCCGCATGACCTCAGCATCCCGAACCGCAAATGGAACATCCTGACTGGCCTCAAGACTGGCGTTCTGCGATGTGTAGTCCTCATTGCCGATCAACAAGGCAAACCGGTTCGGATGGGCCTTCCTCAATTGCGGCACATCGTAATCAACCCCACCCTTGAGCATCGTGGGACCACTCGAAATACCCGACACCGCCGTACCCGAACCTGTCCGGTACACCTGCTCGATAGGCGCCCCGATCGGAAGGGCTTCAACGAAAGTGTTGGCATACCGGTCGAATGACTCTACCAGCAGCACATTGAACCGCACCTCCTCGTGGGGAAAATCATCCTGTACCATCAATCCCACGGTCAGTTCCCTGAATTCGCCTGGTGCCATGCGGTCAAACTTCCATGTGTGTTGCGAAATCGGATTCACCCCCTGGTCCACGAATTCCAGCTCACACCGCACGTCGTAAGCAAAGCCCTCTCCCGAATTCTGTACGACGAACTCGTAATCAAATGGCATCCGCCTTTCCACCACACCCTGCTTGACCTGGCGGTAGGACACCTCCACCTCAGGGGCACGGAAAGCCAAGGTCTCCATCTCCACAAGGGATTCCCTGGTGCCCACACCGAACCGGTCGCGCACCTTGAGATACAGATTCAGCTCCCCATCCTTCGTGTTCATCCCGGTCGAAATGGGAATCGAGAACACCGTCGAACTGCCCACCGGGATGTTGCCGAGGTGAATCGTCTCGGGAACATCCACGCCGAATGATGTGCCGTCCAAGCGGACGTCACAGACCACATCCTGCGCCTGACCCGTCGCTGTCGGCGCATTTTCAAGGGTAAAGAACACCGTGGCGCGTTCATCGGCATCGAGCTTGCCATTCTGGTTGCCGTCCTCAAACCGGATACTGCCCTTTTCAATGGCCAATACCGGTACGCGGCTCAAGGGCCGCTTGCGAATGGTCATCGCCTTGCGGGTCACCCCCTCCACTTGTGCGGATAGCGGCATGAAAGAGAACAACATCATCAGACACAAGAGCCAACACGATGGATTTGGACCCAGTTTGATCATCAGTAGCGTTGTTTGGGGCGGATTCTCACGGCCTGACGTTCCACCTGGAAAAGTTCGATCCTGTTCATGTTCTGCTTGACCCAGCGTTCGAAGTCCTCTTCTCCCATGGTCCACACCCGATCGGATTCGTCGAATTCAAGAGAAGGAGGAGCGAAGGGACTGCGGGCAAAAGCCGCCACCACCATGGCGAGGGATTCCTTGCCCTCTTTGCTTGAGACGTAGAAATCAAACGAATACCGCGGGATGCGCCCCAGCGAAAGGACTTCCGCATTGGAAGCCAACCACTCGGATTCCGTGCTGAAGAGGGAATACACCTGGCGTCCGTCAACACTGGTCGCCATGTCCGTATTGCCCAGGGTCAGGTCATACACCACCCCATCCTCGATGAAGAAGAACATGACATGACCGTCCACCGGGCTCTTGAACCTCAGCCTCACACGGTCGCCATCCGACAGGGTTTCCAATTCCTCCCGACCCTGTACATCCCTTACCAAGGCCATTTCGAGGTCCAGTTCCTCCTCCTTGTTGCGCCGGGCCTTGCCCACCACCTGAACCCTGAACCAAAATTCGCCGTCACGGCAGAATTTGTGGGGACCATCAATGGACTTGTCCTCCATCCACTCGCCCTTGACCTGCTCCACCGTCAACTCCGAAAAAGCATCCTCAACCTGTCCATTGAAGTCCGCCTGGGCCTGCACGGTCTCGCTCTGGATGCGCATCCCGAATGTATTCTTCAATGCTTCAATCCTGGCCTGCTGGAGGACCCATTGCTCGGCTTCCGCCAAAGTGCGTCCGTCGGGGAATGCGATTTCAAGCACACCAGAGTCCACCGTTCTCTGCGCGACCACTGTTCGATTCGGCCAAAGGAGCAGAACCAGCAGACTGAATCCACAAAAAATGGAAGTATGGAAAAAGGAGCGAAGCATCGGGACAAGCAGGCCTGCAAGGTACATCAGTCACTCCGTTGAAAGGAAGGCAATGAGGCTCAGGGTGGTCTACGTGGTGCAGAGTAATTTGCCGGCATGCGGGCTGTCATCCAACGTGTGAGCCGCGCCGAGGTGCGCGTGGAAGGCGAGGTCATCGGATCCTGCGGGGCCGGCGTTCTGGTCCTCCTGGGCGTCCACGCCGAAGACGGGGAGGCCGATGCCGACTGGCTCGCCCGAAAGGTGGCCGAACTCCGCATCTTCTCTGATGAAGAGGGCAAGATGAACCGAGCCCTGATCGACTTCGGTGGCGAAGCGCTGGTCGTGAGCCAATTCACCCTCCACGCCAAGACCAAGAAGGGCGCCCGACCGAGCTTCATCCACGCCGCACGGCCGGAGACGGCCATCCCGCTCTACGAACGGTTCGTCCGCCAACTCGAGGACCACCTGAAACGCCCCG
The DNA here is from genome assembly GCA_937996585.1 of uncultured Flavobacteriales bacterium. Taxonomy (GTDB): domain Bacteria; phylum Bacteroidota; class Bacteroidia; order Flavobacteriales_D; family Sanyastnellaceae; genus UBA8752. The sequence goes on along the minus strand of CALKUW010000349.1, from coordinate 2,465 downwards.
TCGCCACCGGCCGGTTCGGTGCGATGATGGAGGTGGACCTCATCAACGACGGCCCCGTCACCATCACCATGGACACCCGCAACAAGGAATGACGCCTGACTCCCCCACCCTGGCCGACGTGCAGGCCCAGGTCGATGAGTGGATCTCCACCATCGGCGTGCGCTACTTCAGCGAACTGACCAACATGGCCATCCTGACCGAGGAGGTCGGCGAACTGGCCCGCATCATGGCCCGGCGCTATGGCGACCAGAGCGAGAAGCCCTCCGATGCCGGACGCGACCTCGGCGACGAGATGGCCGACGTGCTGTGGGTGCTGGCCGCCCTGGCCAACCAGACCGGCGTGGACCTCAGCGCGGCCTTCCGCCGCAACCTCGACAAGAAGACCCAACGCGACGCCGACCGCCACCGCAACAATCCCAAGCTGCAATGAACCTCCGACTGCCCCTGCTCTTCGCCCTGCTCATGTGGCTTTCCGATGCCGACGCCCAACGTGGGCGACGCGGCAACCCCATCCAACCGACACGGGCCGCCGACCGCCTGGCCGTCACCGAGGCTCACGCATCCCTCGACGCCGCCTCCTGGACGGCCGGCCTCGACCTCCGCTGCGTGGGCCCCACAGTCATGAGCGGCCGGGTGGTGGACCTATCGGTGAACCCCGCCAACACGGCTGAATTCCTCGTCGCCTACGCCACCGGAGGGCTGTGGCACACCACCGACCACGGCACATCCTTCACGCCCCTGTTCGACAGCGAGGTCATGCTCTTCATCGGCGCCATCGCCGTGGATTGGGAGGTCCGCCACATCTGGGTGGGCACCGGTGAAGTCAATTCCTCCCGATCGAGCTATGCCGGCGTCGGGGTCTACCGCAGCACGGACTGGGGCGACAGTTGGGCGCACATGGGCCTGGAGGACAGCCACCACATCGGCCGGATGGCATTGGCAACGGATGGCACGGTCTACGTCGCTGCGCTGGGCGCCCTGTACCAGGGCGAAGCCCGTGGCCAGCGCGGCGTGTACCGCTGGAGTTCGGAAACGGGCAAATGGAAACGGCTGCTCGACGGCACCGAGGCGGGGCGCCCGGCTGCCGGGGCCATTGACCTCGTGGTCGACGCTGCGGATGGCAATCACCTTTACGCCGCCCTGTGGGACCGCACCCGACGCGCCTGGGACTTCACCGAGGGTGGGCCGGGCAGCGGCATTTTCGAATCCATCGACGGAGGCGCCAACTGGATCCGCTTGACTTCGGAGGCCAACGGCTTTCCAGCAGAGGAGGGCATCGGCCGCATCGGGCTCGCTTACCACGCGGGTGCACGCAGGCTCTATGCCATCATCGACAACCAGAACGCCAAACCCGAAGAAGAGGGGGAGACGGACGAAGGTGAAGCTGAGGAACTGGAGGCCGCTGATTTCCGGGGCATGGACGCCGCTGCTTTCGCCGCACTCGACACAGCGGCCCTCACCGCCTTCCTGGAAGACAACAACTTCCCGGAAGAAGCCGACGCCGCCAGCCTGTTCGCGCGGGTGGCCGACGGCGACCTCGACCCGGAGGCCCTCGCCGATTACCTCGGAGACGCCAATGCGGAGATGTTCAACCCGCCCGTCATCGGCGCGGAAGTTTACCGCTGGAGCGCGCAACCGCTCCGTGCCGGAGAGGAGGCGCCACGCGGCATCGACACGGCCGACGCGGGCTGGATCCGCACCCATGAAGAAGGCCTCGACGAGGTCTGCTACAGCTACTGCTACTATTTCGGCCTGATCGCCGTCGACCCCACCGACGAGACCCACGTCGTCATCGGTGGCGTTCCCCTGCTGGAAAGCACGGATGGCGGTGCCAACTGGTCCTCCATTGCACAGGACAACGTCCACGTCGACCACCACCACATCTGGATCGACCCCGCCAACCCGCTGCACATGATCAATGGCAACGACGGCGGCATCAACGTCACCTTCGACGGCGGCGAACACTGGACCTCATGCAACTCCCCGGCCGTAGGCCAGTTCTACGCCGTCGCCGTGGACGACGCCGAGCCCTACCGCATCTACGGTGGCCTGCAGGACAACGGCACCTGGCGCGGCCCCAGCACTTACGAAGCGAGTCCGCGTTGGCACCAGACGGGCGACTACCCCTACGACCGCCTCAACGGCGGCGACGGCATGCAGATCCAGGTCGACACCCGCGACAACGAGACCCTCTACACGGGCTCGCAGTTCGGCTGGTATTCCCGTGCCAATTCCAAGACCGGCGATCGCGGACGGCTCCACCCCCGCCACACCCTCGGGGAGACGCCCCTCCGGTGGAACTGGCAGACCCCCATCTACCTGTCGCGCCACCACCAGGACATCCTCTACATGGCCTCGAACCGCGTACACCGCTCGCTCGCCCAGGGGCGGGATTTCGAAGCGATGTCCGACGACCTCACGCGCGGTTCACGCAAGGGCAACGTGCCTTTCGGCACCCTCACCTC
>CALKUW010000348.1 GCA_937996585.1 uncultured Flavobacteriales bacterium | reverse complement strand
GAGCACCGCCGCACCGCCTTCGCGAACCTCGAACCGCGGTCCGGACTCGAGGCTGTTGAGGGTGAGGTTTTCTTCAGTGTTCCTCACGCTCCACGGGTCGATGTCCACCGCCACGACCTCGCCAGCGCCCTGAATGGCGGCATAGATGCCAAGGACGCCCGAGCCGCACCCCATATCCAATACGGATTGACCGCTCCATTCCATGCCCACCATTTCGGCGAGCAATCCCCGCGTGGTACCGTGATGACCGGTACCGAACGCCATGCGCGGTTGGATGGTCAGCGTACAACCGAATGCCGCATCCACTTTTTCCGGATGGAAGGGCGCCCTCACGCGGATTGACTGTCCCACCCGGACCTCTTCGTAGTCGCGTTCCCATTGGGCATTCCAATTCTCATCCTCCACCTCCGCCTCGACCCAATCAACGAGCCCCAATGCCGCAAGGTCCTGCCTGGTGGCCCCCAGGGTCTCGGCATCCAAATCCTCTTCACGGGCAAAGGCCGCAAGTCCGTGCTCGTTTTCCTCGAACATGGAACAGCCGGCATCCGCCAACCATGCCGTGGCGATGTCGTGACCGGGCTGGGCCGGCTCGCACTTGATCAGGATGCGTTTCCAGGCCATGGTCAGGCCCCGGCGTCGACACCCACCTTTGCCGACGCCACCCTGCCTGCGGCATCGATGATGGCCCGGAAGGAATCGGGCTCAAGCGCGGCGCCCCCGATCAATCCACCATCCACGTCGGCACAGGCAAAGAGTTCGTCGGCATTGCCCGGCTTGCAGCTGCCGCCATAGAGAATGGGAATGCCCGCCGCGGTTTCGGCATCGTAGGCTTCGCGCAGCCAACCCCTGATGGCCGCATGCATCTCCTGCGCCTGGTCGGCCGTGGCGGTCAGGCCCGTTCCGATGGCCCAGATGGGCTCGTAGGCCACGACCACCCGGTCCATCACTTCCACGGGAAGGTGCAGGATGGCCGACTCCATCTGGCGGAGGACCTTGTCGAAATGGACGTCGGACTGCCGGTCCTGAAGGGACTCACCGCAACAGAACACCACGCGCAAGCCGGCTTCCAGGACCCGGTTGACCTTCTCGGCGACCACGGCGTCCACATCCCCATGGCCATCGCGGCGCTCACTGTGGCCGACGATCACGTCCACGACGCCACATCCGGCGAGCATCTCAGCGGTGAATTCTCCCGTCTGTGCTCCGGGCCCCGTCGCGGATACGTTCTGCGCACCCAGTCGGAAGGGCAGTCCTTCCTGTCCCATCGCCGCCAGGTACGGGGCCGGTGGGGCGACCATGACTTCCACCTGTTCAGGAAAGGGGGACATCCCCTGCATCACGTTGGCAAATTCCTTGGCCTCACTGAATGACTTGTTGCTTTTCCAATTGCCTGCTACGAACATCTTTTCGTGGTTTGTACCGGGAGGGTTCCCTCATTTGTCGGGCGAAGGTAGACTTCGCTTTGCGCGGCAACGCCTCCATCCGCAAGTAAATGGCCCAAGTCGACACATCCCGTCCTTCGCTGTCCGCCCTGGAGTCCATCCTGCGCGCCCATTGGGGCTTCCCCGCCTTCCGGCCATCGCAGGTTCCCGTCGTACTCGCGGCAGCGGCCGGTGGCGATACACTGGCCATCCTGCCCACCGGCGGCGGGAAATCGATCTGCTATCAAGTACCCGGCCTCCATCGGGGAGGCGTCTGCCTTGTCGTCAGTCCGCTCATCGCCTTGATGCGCGACCAGGTGAATGGCTTGCGAAAGCAGGGCGTCCGTGCCGATGCCCTGACGGCCGGATTGGGTCGCGCTGAAGTGGAGCGCGTCCTGGACAATTTCAGGTTCGGGCCCGGTGGATTCCTTTTCGTCTCTCCGGAAAGGCTGGCACAACCGGCGTTCGAAACGGCCTGCAGGGCCATGGATGTCCGCACCATTGCCATCGACGAGGCCCATTGCGTAAGCCAATGGGGTCATGCCTTCCGCGCGGACTACCTGAACCTCGCACGGATGCGCGGGTGGCATCCGAAGGCCGGTTGGATCGCCTTGACGGCCACAGCTACGGAGCGGGTCGCAGAGGACATCGAGCGGCTTCTGGGCATGACGGAGCCGAAGCGGATCAGGGCGGGCATGCGCCGGGGCAACCTGTCCTTTGCCGTGCACCAGGTTCGGGAGCGTCACGCTGCCGTTGTGGACTGGGGGCACCGTATTTCCGGGTCCGCCTTGCTCTATGTCCGCACCCGCCGGGATGCGGAAACGATGTCCAACATGCTCGTGGCGCATGGCGTCCGGTCGGCGGCCTACCATGCCGGTATGCCAAGGGAGGTGCGCGATGACCACCAGCAACGCTGGCTGAGCGGCGAACTTCACGTCCTGGCCTGCACGACCGCTTTCGGGATGGGCATCGACAAGGCGGATGTCCGTCACATCGCCCACGCGCACCTACCCGATTCCCCGGAGTCCTATATCCAGGAGGCGGGCCGTGCAGGGCGCGATGGTCTGCCCGCCGTGGCCGAAATCTTCCTGGACGCCCGCGCACCAGAGGAAGCCAGACGCCACCTCGATCAGCAATGGCCGGACCAGAAAACGGTGCGCAAGGTCCTGCAATCCATCGCCAACCAGCTTGAGCTTGCGGTCGGCGCCACCACGGAGGACTTTGCGGAGGTCCTGCTCGGCCCCATCGCCACATCCATCGAGAAGCCCCTCGGAATGGTCCGCAAATCCATCGACCTCATGGTCCGGGCAGGATGGGTGGAAATGGAAACTGCCCGTCCCGGCACCCTTTGCCGTTGGGAACGTCCCATTGAAGAATTGAGGGAACACGCCGAACAGTATCAGGCGGACAGTGAAATGCTGGTGCTGTTGCTCGAGAAGTTCGGTCGGCACGGGAGAAAACCCTGGTGGCTCGACGGCGAATCGGTATTTTCCTCAGCGGGATTCAACATCCAGACCGCTTGGCAACACTTGAAGGTGCTGCGGGAAAAGGGAGCGCTGACGTTTGCCCAGCCCAAGGACCGCGCTGCCGTCCGGTTTTCGGTTGGCCGACCCGATGCGCGCAAGGCGCGCATTCCGGCCCATCTTCTGGAGGACCAGGTTCGGGAAGCGAAGAAGCGCACCATGCGAATGGAAGAATACGTGGCTTCCGAAGGGTGTCGCGCCCGCTTTCTCGAAGCACTGTTCGACCCTGAGGTGGAGCCCGCCTGTGGTGTCTGTGACGTATGTCGCCCCTCCCTGCCCCCCGCCGAGACACAGGTGGCATCGTGGATCGGCAGCGGGGTTACTTCCGCAGAGCTGCAGCGCCTCGTTCCCGCCATGCACAGGGAGCACGTCCGGCAGCTGCTGGAGCGCTGGCGTGCCGAGGACAAGCTGTCCTGGCAGGACGGTATGTTCATGCTCAGGGACGACCGTTGATCCACCTTGCGAAGATTACCTTGCCCCCATGTCCGAACCTGCCGTACTTCCTGCCGATGTACACCTTCACCCCGGCCGGGAAAAGCACTTGCTCCGCGGTCATCCGTGGGTCTTTTCCGGTGCCATTCAGCGCGTATCGGTGGACGATTCCGCACCTGAGGCCGGGGACTGGGTGCGCGTGTTCGGGTCGGAAGGCCAACCGTTGGGATGGGGACATTGGGGAGAGGGTTCCATCGCGGTACGTCTTCTCGCAGAGGGCACCTTGCCGGTGCCTCCGACGGCCGAATGGTGGACGGAGCGGTTCAAGCATGCCTTGGATGTCCGCAGGACCATCGGCTTGCAACACAACAGTCCAGAGACGAAAACCGACTGTTTCCGGCTGGTGCACGGTGAAGGAGACCGCCTGTCGGGCCTCGTCATCGACCTCTATGGCACCATGGCCGTGGTACAGACCCATACGATGGGCATGCACCGCGCATGGCCGCACATTGAAGTAGGCCTCCGTGCCGCCCTGGGTCCAGACCTCGACCTGATCATCAACAAGAGTGCAGCGCTCATCGCCAAGGTGTCCGGATCGGATACGGCTACTGCCGAGGATGGTGTCGTCTGGTCCGCGAAAGAAGGTGCCGCCACGGAGCGCGAAGTGGTGGAACACGGCCTCCGCTACCTCGTGGATCCGGTCGGGGGACAGAAGACCGGCTTCTTCCTGGACCAGCGCGACAACAGGAAACTCCTCATGGAATGGGCAGGTCATCGGAGCGTCCTGAATGCCTTCAGCTACACCGGTGGATTCAGTATGGCGGCGTTGAAGGGCGGCAGCCCCCATGTGATCAGCCTCGATGCCTCCGGTTCCGCCATTGATGCGGCCATCAGGCACGCCGAAATGAACGGTTTTTCCGATCGGCATGAAGGCGTGCGCGGAGATGTGATGGACTACCTGCGTCAGGCTTCCGAACTACCCCCTGTCGTCATCCTCGATCCTCCCGCCTATGCCAAGAGTCGTTCCAACAGGCACAAGGCCGTCCAGGGCTACAAGCGGCTCAACGCCATGGCCCTTGGAAAGATGCCCCCCGACGGGCTGCTCTGGACCTTCAGCTGCTCGCAGGTGGTGGATACTCCCCTCTTCGAGGACACCATTGTCGCGGCGGCGGTGGAATCGGGTCGCACGGTGCGTATCGTGAGGCGCCTGAGCCAACCAGGGGATCACCCCGCCCTTGCCGGGCATCCCGAGGCGCAATACCTGAAAGGATTGGTGCTCCACGTCAGTTGAGCCGCGTCAGGGCTGCAATCGTCGCACTTCCCAGGAACCGCCATCACGGGTGGCCACAAGACGGTCGTGCATGCGACCAGGCCTCCCCTGCCAGAATTCAATGGCGTCGACCATCAACAGGTATCCGCCCCAATGCGGCGGACGGGGTATGTCTGAACCGAACTTTTCGTCGAAGGACGCCCAGGCGGCTTCCATCTCGGTGCGTCCTGCGGTATCACTGCTCTGGTTGGAAGCCCATGCTCCGATTCTGCTCTCACGAGGTCGGGAGGCGAAATACCGGTCAGAGTCTGCCTCCGACATCCGCACGACCCGACCACGTATGCGCAATTGCCTCTCAAGCTCACGCCAGAAAAACGTCGCAGCTGCGTTCGGGTGGGCATCGAGTTCGCGGCCCTTCTCACTCTCGTAGTTCGTGTAGAAGGCCACCGCATGTTCCCCGTCCAACTCCTCGAGCGAACGCAGCAGAACGACACGGGCGTTCGGGTGCCCGTCCAACCCGATGGTGGAGAGCGTCATGGCATTGTAGTCCGTGGGGTCCGAAGTCCTGGCCGCTTCCAGCCACCCCTTCAATGCCGCTGGGACATCGCCCAATGCCGACTCGTCCAGATGGCCCTTGGCGTATACTTTCCTGTCTTCGAATGTGCCCATGACCTAACCAACCAATGATGATGCCTCGGGTTCAATCCCGGGGCTTCTCTGCCACGAGCAACAGATTGCCAGATGCCTCATCCAGCGTCAACGGCTCGCCGGGTCGATTCACATATCCGATGCGGTGGGTGGCCACCACCCGCAGGCCGCACTCCTCCACCATGGCCGCAATGCCATTCGGCGTGCAGTAATGGAGGAAGGCCACCGAATCGCCATCGTGCCGCTTGTAAAAGAGATCGCCGGGTTCATACCCCTCCTTGCCGAGCTCGAGCGCATCGAACATCTCCATGGCCTGCGGACCCCACTCGTTGGGATTCTCCACGTTGAAGACGTCGAAATAGAAGCGCCCCCCGGGCTTGAGGGCCCTGACCACTTTGCGCAGGCAGGTCCTGCGTTCCTCTTCTGTGGGGATGTGTCCGAAAGCGTAGAGGAAGGCCATGGCACCGTATTGTTCCCTGCCGACATCGGCTTCATTCCAGATACCGATGCGGGCCTCGACACCCTTGGACCGGGCCTGTTCCACCATCGATGCGCTGATGTCCATGCCTTCCAGTTCGTAGGAGATTCCGGACCGGTCGCGGATGCCAATGGCCCTGCGCCCCGTGCCACATCCAATGTGCATCATCCGTTGCGGGCTGAGCCGGGCGAGGTCTTCTGCGATGATCCGGTCAATGCCGTCGGTGTAGGCCGCACGTTTGTCACTGGCGTGGTCAAGGACATCGTATTCCCGGGCCTGCTCCGAGTAATAGGCATTCAGGGAAGACATGATTTCCTGCCCTGAAGGCTTGGGAATCACCGGGTAGAGCATGTGGGTCTCCTGTCCCGGCAGTGCACTCATGGGAATGAAGCGGAAGGCGTCCTTCTCGAGGCGCCGGAACCCTTTTGGATCCTGGTGGAAGGATGCCGTGGTGGCCTCGGCATTCAATTCACCGAGCCAGCCCTTCTCCGCATCGAACAAGACCATCCCATCCAGCGTCTCAAGGGCGGGCGCATAGAAATGAACGGTGATCAGCGGTTCCGTCCTGCTCGGGTTGACGATCTTGTGGATGGTGCCATCCGGCTCGGGCAGCACCCCGCCCTTCCTGACGCGCAAGGCCGACTTCTCCCTCAACTCCCTCGCCTCGGCATCGTAGGTGTATTCGACGTTTTCCACCTCCCCTTCCACGCACAGGACGTAACCCCAGAATCCTTCATGGTGATGGATGGCGCTTTCCACACCGGGTGGCCAATGCAGGACCACCACTTCAAAGGGATCCATCAACAGGATGTTGCGGGCGTAGTTGCCCGACGCTGCGTCGTACGCTGGAACAACACCTGTCATGTCCAACGCATCGAGGTCAATGTCCCTCACCAACGCCCCCAACCACGCAAAGTCGAATTCCTTCGGTGTGTTCTTGGCGATGTGTTGGACAAGGGCTTTCATGGCATTGGTCGGCTCTCGAAGATAAGAAGGTATGAGTGCACTCCCTCTTGGTGTAAAACTTGACATCGGTGCAATGAAACCTTTTCGGGACGGGTACAGTATCGGGAGTCGATTCCAAACTGTTGCCCCATGTCCAACCGTCGCATTGTGAGCTATGAGAAGCTCGACCAGTCCATCCGCTCCATGATCAAATCCCGCTACCCCGATGGGTTCGAGGGACAGACCTTCAACCTTCGGCTCCCTACCAGCCGGGAGGTCTACAAGATGATCAGGGTCGAAATGGAAGGCATCCAGTACATGGTGAAAGTCGGCCCCGCCATCGAAGGGGTGGACTACACCGTAGACTAATTCCTGTCTTTGTCTGCGCCAATGGGGGTTGGTTCCGAACTTCGGGGCCAACCCCTTTTTCATGAAGCCCATTACCGGTTGGGGCATTGCGCCCCTGTTCCTTTTCTGGACGGCGTCCACCGTTTCTGCACAGATGGCCTGCCAGCCCATGGTGGGCAACGTCGGCCTTCGCGAAGCCCGCATATGGTTACAGACTCAGGCTCCTTGTGATGCCGGCATCGTATGCTGGGCGGATTCCATGGGCAACGCCCCTACTGCCGTCCACATCGCCGACCCGAAGTCGCTGACCCGGGCATCGGCCAATACCGCCATTTTCGACATCGGTGGACTTGCCCCGGGCACCACCTACAGATTCCAGGTGCTGGTGGATGGTGAAAGGGCCGAGACCGGCTTCGACGCGGATCTCCAGCGCTTCACAACCCAGCCCCTCTGGCAATACCGCTTCGATCCACCGCCCTTCACCATGGCGGTTGGTTCCTGTGTCTTCATCAACGAACCTGCCTTTGACCGGCCGGGCAAGTCCTACGGAGGCGGTTACGGCATCTTCGAAAGCATCGCAGATGCCGCGCCCGACGCCATGCTGTGGCTGGGGGACAATGTCTACTTCCGCGAAGTCGATTTCTACGCCAGGTCGGGCATGCAGCACCGTTACTCCCACCTCCGCGCCGTGCCCGAACTGCAACGGCTGTTGGGCACCTGCCCCCATTACGCCATCTGGGATGACCACGATTACGGCCCCAACGACTCGGACGGAAGCTGGGTCCACAAGGATTGGGCTGCGGAGACCTTCGGGGAATTCTGGCCCAATCCGTCCCAGGGATTGCCCGACATGGGCGGACAGGGCATCACCGGCATGTTCCCTTTCCATGATGTGGACTTCTTTCTCCTCGACAACCGCACCTTCCGGGTGAACCAGGACAATGTGACCACACCGCCGCAGGTGCTTGGAGAGGAGCAGGTGGATTGGCTCGTCCAGGCCCTCCAGTACAGCAAGGCGCCCTTCAAGGTGATCGCCGTGGGCGGCCAGTTCCTCTCGGATTTCGCCGAGTACGAGAACATGGCCCTGTATGCCGAGGAAAGGGACGGCCTGCTCAAGCGTCTGGAGAAAGAGGACAT
>CALKUW010000347.1 GCA_937996585.1 uncultured Flavobacteriales bacterium | reverse complement strand
GGCCACATGATTGGTGCCAATGTCACGGAGATGATCGCGGAAATCGTGGCCATCCGCAAACTGGAAACCACCGGTCATGAGATGATCAAGACCATACACCCCCACCCCACGCTGAGTGAAGCGGTGATGGAAGCGGCAGCCGCGGCCTACGACGAGGTCATCCACCTTTGACCAGCCCGGAATTCTACCCCATGAAAAAAGGCGCCTCGGCGCCTTTTTTCATTTCAATGGAAACCAAGATCAGGCTTCCAGCGGAACGGGCCCCTGACCCTTCCTGCTTCTGACCCGGATATCGGCGTCATCGGTCTCCAGACGTAGCTTCCGAGAATCTGACCGGCGTTGCTTCGTCTTCCGGCGGGCCTTTCGATCGGCATACTCCACCATGCGGTCCATGTGAACCATATAGCGAATGGCACTTCCGAAGAAGGACAATCCCGCCATGAAGAGCACGAACCCAAGGGTGCCTTCCGCCACCCAGATTTCAACGACCGACTCGGAAAGTCGGCGATAGGCTGCGTCGAACAACACAGAGATTCCTGCCCCAACAAGGAGCACACCCACAGTCCCGTGGGCAAACCATTTACGTCGTGCAGTCTGTAGGTCCATTAGACAAGCAAGTACGGGTGCGTCACGCACAAGTTACACTTTGAAACACTTTACGTCCCGTAGGAGCGCTCTTACTTTTCAAGGTTATACCCCATCACGGCATGAGCCTCCGTGCCACGACAGCACCTTCGTCATCCCGCAAAACGCAAAACCCGCCGGCGGGGGCCTGAAACCGCCCCTGGAATACCGTACCCGCTGATGCTACTCGACCTGACAAATCCAACATTGTCCAGGTGGTCACAACCGCAGGGACATGGTGCTCGAACCATCCATCGCCAATGTCCCTGATCCGCCAATCCATGGCGGTACGCTCAGGCATTCCCGACAATGCAGTAGCATCGAATTCCGGAATGGGAATGGAAAAGACGTCGTCCATAAAATCATCCGAAGCGACCCCTTCCGAAAACACCTGCACGTTGAGGTACCCATTGATGACCCCATCCGTTGTGAATTGTCCCACAAGCACCCGCAGGTCCTCCCCTGCGATTCCGTTGGAACTTCCGGAGGTCACGAACCAGGCACCATCCACATCCATCACGAGGTCACCGCCCGCTTCGAAGTCATCGACCCAATAGCTCGTCTGCGGTGGAAACAACCCCACGGGGATCTCCCCCTCCGCGCCGACCGGGGCGACGTCAATTCCAATGGTGACCCACGAATCCCACCTCAAATCCGGTAGCGGCGTGAAGAGCAAGGGATTATTGTTGTTCGGTGTCGCCCATCCTTCCGGATGCTGGTAGAACGAGGTGGTGGTCGTGACCATCCCCTCCATTTCATCCCAACCCGATATCGATGTCAGATAATCCGTCGGGTTGACGAGTTTGGCGTGAAGGCGAACGGTCGCCATGCCCGGAATGCTGTCAACGGCCACCAGCTCCCACTCGAAACTGTACGGCGCAACGGGGTACTGCGCTGTCCCGATGGCGACCAGCCCCATCAAAAAGAGAAAACAAAGGGACCTGGGGAACATGGCAAATTGTCGTTGGCGTGAAATCGTATCAGAGGTCAAGTTGCACAGGAGCACGGCTTCATTCCTCCTCGGGGTCATGAACGATGACGAGACCATCCATGCGCACTTCTTCGAAGAGGTCATCGTAGCCGGTGACCCGCCCCTTGAGCCTCAACAATTCTCCCGCCTCCAACCGGCGCTGCGCACGCGTTGTATCCCATGCGGCCACCACGCCACCTTTCATCGTGACCCTTTGGCCATCATCCCCTTCCACCACGGCATACAATTCCACCACGGCATTCAGGTATTGCGCAGCATCATCCCTGGCAAACGCCGTGACCAATTCTTCCGGCACCATTTTGAATGCAGCGACCTCCGTTCCGACATCGCGGTGGGGGCGCTCCACCTGAAACCAACTGATGCCGACAATCAACGCGGCCAAAGCTGGGAGCAACACGCGCAAGGTTTTCCTGTTCCGCATGCCCTAATCTATTTCATTCATGGGGACGGCCTGCACAAAAAGGAGATGGCCCGGAACGCGTTCGCTCCGGGCCATCAAACCAAAACCTGTCTTGTCATGCGCTTGCGCGCACTGCCAATGTTCAGACTCCAATGTGTGTAGACTTCATCAGCCTCACATTGACCGCCGTCATCCGAAAAAATGACTTTTGTCATCTTCACTTCGAAAGAGGCATATCGAGGTCTGTCAAGCCGCCTGTCGCAAGACCTAGGCTCACTGGCAATCGTCCACGGTGTAAACCACACCGAGTATCCGCCATCGCCCATCCTCCCTGACCAACTGGATGGCATCATGCCCGCAATGGCTCAGGTCCTCACCTACGTGAAAAGTGTAAGCCGTCCAGACATCCGCAAAATCCCCGGACTGATGGACCACAGGGTCCTGCATCCGCTCGATCAGGGGTGGCCCTTCTACGGAGACGGAAGCAATAAAATCGGAACATGACACGGACTTGGTCATCAAAGTATCGCCTCGGACATCAATTCGGGTGAACAGCGCATCCTCCCGAAGCGAGAAGGACAGCCTGTTGGCATCCCGGGCTTCCAAAGCCTGGAACAGCCCCTGCACTGCTGCAAGGATGGCCCCTTCTTCCATGGATTGTTCCGTCGGTGAGGCTGCTTCGCCCTGGGTGTTTCCACACCCCACCAATCCGAATGTCGTACAGGCAGCCAGGGCCACCCATGAAATGGTCTTGAACCGGATCATGGACACCAGACCTTGGAAGTGTACACAGCCCCCGCATCCGTTACTGTATGTACGATCACAAGCCCTGCATCTCGGATAATGAGCTCATGGCTCCCTGCGGCGAAATGCCCCTCGTGCAACAACCGGCCGTCCACGGAAAGGATGGTCGTGTTATGCCCTTCACCACAAACCAAACCCAACAAACCTGGACCCCTCAGGGCCACCGTGGGTTCGGCGGGGGCTTTCCCGTCTTCGACGCCTACAACCTGCTCAGTAAAGGTGAAACTGCCACCAGCGAAAACATCTCCACTCGAAGTGCCATTGCCGTTGGCCGCAATGGAGGCCACCCATACCGTGATGGGACCGCTTCCCGATTCCGGGGCCACCCATTCCACCTCGAAGGTTCCCGGGCTGCACAGGTCGTTCTGCTCAAAGATGTGACGCCCATCCACCTCATCGAGCCAGATGCAATCATTGGCATCCTGGTCCACCAGTGTTCCGGCATTGGCACCACCGTCAAAGACAACCGTGCCATGCACGCCGTAACCCGCAGGCGATCCTGAACTGTTCACATTGACCACCAGGGTATGTGTAGCCCCGGGGATGTAGGTGGATTCGAGCGCCACATCGCCCTCAACGGTAAGGAAGGCATTGACATCGGGACTGAAGTTGCCTCCGGAATGGCACTGTTGGCAGGTATTGTCGCTTCCAGGTGCACCGGTCCGATCCCGGTTCTGCTGGTGCGCAACACCATTGGAGTTGGCAAGCAGTGCGACGGCCGCTACAACAGTTGCGGCCAGGATGAAGGGGGAGCGTTGGGTCATGTGTTCATGGCTGATTTCCATGCAAGCAACACCACAAAAGCGTTGAAGTTGCATTCCTGTGACAATCATCAATCAAAAGGATGACGAATGTCATTGAAACTCAGCTGGAATACCCACAGATTAAGGTGGTGCTTCTCTGCACGATTCACTTGACCTCCGTTCACGCATGACCTCCATGAACCCGACCCTGTCCAATCAACTCGACCGCACCTGGGCCGATCGATTGGTTCCTGCCATCAGCAGCCTCATCGCAGACTTTGAAGTCCTTCGCTTCAACGTCCGGGGAACGCTTTGGAATGGGTGGGGTGAGCAATACCCGGCCTTGGTGGAGTTGTTGCCAAACTACCTGCAACATGCTGCATCCGCCGTGGACATGTTGGCGAGAAGGGTCCGCTGCCTGGAAGGCCACCCCCCCACTACGATGGAGGAAATGATGGAGATGGCGCGCATCGCCGCCCACGATGGGACCATTCACCACCGCGCTTGCATGAAGTCACTGCGTGAAGCCTTGTCCCACCTGTTGCGCGCGGAACGTGAGGTCCTGACCATGGCCCAGCATGCCGGCGACGAGGTCACCGCCCAGGCCATTACCGGGTTGATGCAATTCCAAGAGGAGGCCCTGTGGCACCTGCGTTCATCACTTCGCAGAACCGCATTCGAGAGCGAATACCTGCACCGGGATTCCGCCTGACCGTCTCAGTAAACCGGCAGTCAGCGCTGGATCATCAGCTGTCCGGCATGCTCCACCCCTTCGGGAAGTTCGAGCACGAAGAAGTGCGTACCATCCGCCGCACCATCCCCGTCCCATTCATTGCTGTAGCCGTTGGCTTCGAAGACCACGGCCCCATTCCGGTTGAACACCGTCAAATGGTTGTCGGGGTAAAGCTCGATGTACTTGAAGATGAGCCTATCGTTCTTCCCGTCCCCATTGGGCGTGAAGATGTTGACCAGCTCGACCGCACAGGAGAGGATTTCCAGCACATGGGTGTCCGTGTCACCGCACAGGCCTTCCAACACATGGGTGACCGTAATGGTTCCCACACCGGCCGCTTCGAGGTCAAGCAGGCCACTTTCGGGGTTGATGCAATCGTCGCTCGAAGGGCTGCTCGCACTCCAGACCCCACCTGCCCAGATGGCACCCATCTGCCACTCTTCGACTCCAATGCAGAGTTCGTCGTTGGGCACATCAACGAGGATGGCGGCATCGCGCTGGGGCACCACCGTAATGTCCACCACATCCACATCCGAACAGACATCCGTAATCGTGTAGGTAATCGTGTAGTTGCCCGCACCGATGCCCGGATCGAAACTGCCCGCCGGCGTCAGGCATGAACCGCAGGAGGCCGTCCACGTTCCGCCACTTTCCGCAGCGGAAAAGATGGTGGTCGAGGCGGATTCACACAGGTCGGGGATGTCTTCGATCGTCGCATCCACCGCCGGAGCCACCACGATTTCGATGGATGCGCCTGTGCTGCATCCCAAAGGATCGTCATAGGAAATGGTCACCGTGTGCGTGCCTTCACCAGCATCACCCGGATCAAAGAAGCCGGAACCGTTGATGCAGCCACCGCAATCCGCCTCCCAGACGAGATCGGGAACATCCGACCATACGGCTTCGGCATTGAGGTCGACGTCAGCATTCAGGGCGCCACCTGAATTGTTGACGCAGAACGGATCCTCGTCCTGAAGGGTCACGCTCAGGATGGGCAGCACCTCGGTTGAAAAGGACGCGGTGTTGGTGCAGGAACCATTGACCACCTCATAGCTCAGTACATTGACGCCCAAGGATGCACTGCCGGGGCTGAAGGTCGTCCCACTCAATCCACCTCCCGATGCGCTCCATGTTCCCCCGGCAACATCTGCCTGCAACTCCAGGGAGCCGGCATCCACGCACAATGCATCGGGGACATTGGCCGAGCCGATGGGCTGGCTCTCATCCACCGTGATGGTGGCCGAACTCTCCACACCGCAACCGGCGCCCGGCATGAAGAACACCTCATAGGCACCCGGACCGGGAGGATTGAAATTGCCCGACGATTGGACGCATCCTCCACAATCCGCAGACCATGTACCCGCCAAACCATCATCATCAAGTTGGATGGATCCTACGGACTCGCAGTAGGCCAGGTCCTCAAGCTCTGCTACCACTTCCTCCCCCACATTCACCTCGACCGTGCCCGTGGCAGTGCAAACCGTTCCGAACGTGTAGGAAGCCGTATACACACCGGCACCCACGCCGGGATCAAACAATCCCGTCTCCGAAACGCAGCCCCCACAGTCTGCTTCCCACGTACCGCCTCCAGGCGTACCCACAAGCTGAACGGCATCGGCAAATGGACACAGTCCACCCACATTGCCCGTATTCACATTGGGCGTCAGGCCCGCCTGGATCTCCTGCACCTCGGTGACGTCCCCGCAATCCCCCGAGATGGTGTACGACACCTCCAAGATCCCGGGCGGCACCTGCGTCGGATCGATGGTTCCGGACTGGTTGAGGCACCCCAGGCAGGATGCACTCCACGTGCCCCCCGGATCACCCGGCGACAACGTAACGGGGTCATCGCCACTGCAGAGCACATCGAGTGGGTTTCCTTCCGAATCGAGGATGGCGAAGTCCGCCGTCTGCGATTCAAAGGTGAACTCCACCATGATGGTATCCGCCGCCATGAACTGGGAGGTGTCCGGATCCTCCGGTTCAGGTGTACACAGCCAAAACAGCGTGACCGTTCCATCGAAATTGACGCCGCCACCCGATCCCGTCCAGCCATTCTGAATGGTCAAAGTCCACGTTCCGTCGCCCTCCAACAGGTTGGGGGGTGTCGTAAAGCAGCTTTCATAGAATCCCCCCTGCGTGGTATTCCAATTGAAGGGCCAATCGCCGAGGTTGGTTCCGGAAAGGTTGATGTTGAACCCCTGGATGAATCCACAGGTACCCGATGGATCACATATCTGAAGGCCCATATCTCCCGGCCAACTTCCACCGGCTGGCGTCCAATTGTTGGTCACGGAAAAGCCAAGCAATTCGCCGTCGAAGGGAAAATTCAGGCTGCTCGTCTGGGCGGCGTTGAGGTTGAAATTGTAGATGATGGAGGTGTCACACGCCTCGTCCGGAATGGCATCACAGCTGCCTGGCGTGGGCGGCGGCGGCAGAATTTCCGGGAAATTCGCTCCGATGACCAGCTCCGTCGTCTCATTGATGCACAAGGAAATGCTATCGCCTTGGCCCACGATTTCATCGCCCACGAGGTACACCAGATCGGTCTGCGTCGCCCCGTTCGGTGTGTAGCTCCATGCGAGCTGATCAATGGCAAACTCCCCGGTATCGTATGCCTCCGGACCATAGGCACCTTCTCCCGATCCCCCTTGGATGCCCACCACGGCCGTGATGCCCAGGCAAGATTCGAATTGGCCGATGTGCATCTCCACTTTGTTCGAGGTCTCGAATAGGACGACCTGCGTCACGAGTTCATTGTCGCCACATCCAGTCTGCGGCAGGTTCTCCCAACTGATGACGAATCGGCGGCAAGGAAATTCTCCAAGTGTAGCCGTCCGAATTTCGCCTCCACTGTTGCTGATGTAGGCATAAGGGGCCATGATGGAGTTCGGGGGCAGGGAGCCCGACCCCAGAGACTGGTTCGGGTAATTGTAGGTTCCGGTCAACCCTGTATTGAAGGTCAGGAAACCTTTACGGTTGATTTTGAGGTTGAAGAAATCCGTATCGAAGAAGCTGAATCCGAAAGGAATACCGATTCCGTTGGTGAACCCGTTGGTCGGCGTACTCTGTACGGCGCCCGTTCCCGGAGCCAACGGCGGCGCATAGGCGATGGAATCGAGATCGTATCCGGTGGTTTCCGGGGACCGCTCGAAATCCGGAACGACCCAGACGCAGGAATCCTGACATCCGGCCGACAACCCTTCAGGGCCGGTCAGGAACCCGCAATCAACCTGTGCCTGAAGCCCGCTGGAAAGACCGAAAACCACGGCCATCAACAGGCAGAACCAATAACGCAGAAGCGTCACGGAAGAAATGAAGCGCATGCCGAAAATTAGGACAAACGCCCTTGAGTTGACCACCGGTCAGAAACAGGCTTCCCCGTAGTTGGCGAGGAGCTCCAGAATGTCGTTGACCCCCACCAATCCATCGCCGTCCACATCTGCCGGCAAATCGGTTCCATACACCCCGAAATCGGACAAGGCCTCCAGCAAATCCGTTGCACCAACGAACCCATCTGAATCGAGGTCCATGGGGCATGCAGGCGGCGGTTCCGGGGCACCGAAATAGGTCCCGACCCTGTTCATGACGATGTCGGCAATTTCAACACCGAGCTGCCTTCCCGGGAAGTCATCTGCCGGGGGGTGAATGCCCCCCCAGATGCGAGACAAACTGCATTGATCGGAGGCGTCCCGGTAGGTGGCCCATTGAATGGTGAAGGACTGACTGGGACCGTCCTCGAATACGAGGAACTGGTTCTGCACCACCGGGAACTCGCCCATGCCTCCCGGGAAATAGGGACTGCCCGTGATGGCGGTCATGACCTCGGCCGCCGTCCGCGAAAAGGTACTGTGACCACTGACGTAACCAGCAAAAGGCGGCGTGACGAAACTGGGGCGCTGATAGGGCCACCACTCTTCCGCCAAAATCCAGCCGACCTCGGCCTCATCCCAGATTGGGGAGAGTATGGCATCCGGCCCTTGCCAAGCCAACACCTTGATTTTTCCTTCATTGCCACTGGAAGCCAAGGGGTCTCCCGCCTGGATGACTTCAATCCTTCCCGGTACAAGGGGAAGACCGTCGGGGTGATAAGAAGCTTGCGTGGAATCAGTGCGCTGCCCCAGGGAAGCCATGTAGCGGATGGCGGAAACCGGGCGGATGTAGTCGTACATCCCTTTATGGGACCAGGCGCCGATGGCTGCATCGTGCATCGCGCCACCCAACGTCAGATAAGCCCGCAACGTGTAGCGCAGGGGGTCCAGGGCCTCTCCTTCCCCCATCCATTGGGTAGTGAAGGCAGGGTGGTCCATGGCGCCATTCAACAGGACGAACCAGTGGCCAGGGGGCGTCTCGCTTTCTGGACCATCCGCCCAGAATTCAGCCAGCACCCGGGTGTAGTCCCCGCGCGGAACAACGTTGTCCGCATAGGGTTGGCCCGTGGATGGATTCAGCGCATGGCCGGTACTGAAATCCCCTCCTTCAAGCCAGTCATAGAAGGTGTCCATGCCCTCGAAGCCCGTAGGACCTGTCGAGCCGAGATTGCCGCTCGCCCCTGGCCCGATGTTCATCATCACGCCATCGTTAGGATGGAGGTGGGCACTCCACAGTGCCACCATGGCAAATCCCCAGGCGTAGGGGTCTGCTATTCCACCGATATCATCGCCCTCACCGAAATAGGGAGGGGCACCACAGTCGAGGAAAACGGGCCACTCCACCCCGTCCCGGGTGATGGAAGTCCGCAGGCTGTCATCCAAGGCAAAGGGCACCACATTGCCCCACTCCGCACCCTGGAAGTCAGGGGTCTCACTGAGAACATTGCCCGCCTGGTCCACGAAGACCGGAATCGAAAGGGGTTGCCAGGCATTTGGATCCACCAGTCCCGGATTTCCGGGAGATGCCAACTCAAGGTCCGGATTGATGGGAGCATAATTGACGTTGCCATAATCGATGTGTTCATTGGCGCCATCCTGCAACCCAAACTCGATCATTCGT
>CALKUW010000346.1 GCA_937996585.1 uncultured Flavobacteriales bacterium | reverse complement strand
GGTGTGTTCCAGCACATCGCTCATTTCGAGGAATCCGACTTCGTCGTTCAGGAAAGCGGCTACGGCCACTTCGTTGGCGGCATTCAGAACGCAGGGTGCACTTCCGCCGGCGTCCAGGGCGTCGTAGGCGAGCTGCAGGTTGCGGAATGTGGCCTTGTCCGGCGCCTCGAAGGTGAGGTTGGGATAGGCGGCGAAGTTGAAGCGTGGGAAGTCGTTCTGGAGGCGCTGGGGATAGCCGAGGGCATACTGGATCGGCAGCTTCATGTCGGGCAGCCCGAGCTGTGCCTTGATGCTGCCGTCCTCGAATTGGACGCAGCTGTGGACGATGCTTTGCGGGTGGACCACGACGTCGATGTCAGCCGCCTTCACATCGAAGAGCCAACGCGCTTCAATGACCTCGAGTCCTTTGTTCATGAGGGACGCGGAATCGATGGTGATTTTGGCGCCCATGTCCCAGTTCGGGTGCTTCAACGCCTGGGCTTTGGTGACCTCGGCGAGGCTGGCGCGGTCGCGGCCGCGGAAGGGGCCGCCTGAGGCGGTCAGGATGAGCTTTTCGATGGGGTTGTGGAACTCCCCGGCGAGGCATTGGAAGATGGCGCTGTGCTCGCTGTCGACAGGCAGGATGTCGACGCCCTTGTCCCGGGCTGCAGCCATGACGATTTCCCCGGCGACCACCAGGGTTTCCTTGTTGGCGAGGGCGATGTGTTTGCCGGCGGCGATGGCGTTCATCGTGGGGCGCAGTCCTGCGAACCCGACCAGGGCGGTGAGGACGATGTCGATGCCGTCCATTTCCACGAGCTGTGCGATGGCGTCCTGACCCGCGTAGGCTTTGATGTCGTGCTCCCACAGGGCGTCGCGCACCTTTTGCCCTTGGGCTTCGTCGGCGATGGCGACGGCATTGGGCTTGAACTCAAGCGCCTGCTCGATCAGGAGGTCGGCATTGCGGCCGGCCGTCAGAACCTCCACCCGGAACCGACCCGGCTGTGCGCGGACCACGTCGAGGGCCTGGGTGCCGATGGATCCGGTCGACCCCAGAATGGCGAGTCCCCGGCCTTCGCCTGGGTCGAAGGTCTCGCTGTAGGGCACTTTTTCCATCACAGGAAGCCGAGTTCGAGTTTGGCCTCCTCGCTCATCATGTCCTGCGTCCACGCGGGTTCGAAGACCACTTCGACGTCGGCGTCGACCACGCCCTCCATGGACAGCACCTTTTGCTTCACGTCGTTGGGCAGGCTTTCCGCCACGGGGCAGTTCGGCGACGTCAGCGTCATCTGGACGTCGACGCGTTGTCCGCCTTCCGCATCGGAGAACTTGACCTCGTAGATGAGGCCCAATTCGTAGATGTCGACCGGTATTTCAGGATCGAAGATGGTCTTGAGGACCGTGATCACATCTTGTTGGTTCGGCATGGCGTGAAGTTAAGCGCGGCGGGCGGCGAGGGCAGCGGCGTATAGGCGCATCTGCTGCACCATGCTCGCCAGTCCGTTCGAGCGGGTAGGGGAGAGGTGTTGGTGCAGGCCGATGGCGTCGAGGAAGTGCAGGTCGGCCTCAGCGATGGCCTTGGCATCCGCACCTGACAGGACGCGGACCATGAGTCCCACAAGGCCCTTGGTGATGATGGCGTCGCTGTCGGCGGAGAAATGCACAGTTCCACCTTCGCCCTCGTCGGCAGCGAGCCAGACGCGGGATTGGCAGCCCTTGATCAGGTGGTCGTCCGTTTTCCGGCCGGCATCGATGGCGGGCACGTCCTTTCCGAGTTCGATGAGGTGCTCATACTTGTCCATCCACTCGTCGAAGAGGGCGAACTCCTCGATGACGTCGTTCTGGCGGCTGGCGATGAGTTCGGTGGACATGGTCAGCGGAGCATGTTGATGGCCCGTTCGAGGGCGATGACGGCGCGGTCGATTTCCTCCCGGGTGGTGTAGGCGGCAAATGACATCCGTAGGGTGCCGGATTCGAGACCGAGGTGGTCCATCAGGGGTTCGGTGCAGTGGTGCCCGGTCCGTACGGCGAAGCCCTGTCCATCGAGCAGGGTGCCCAGGTCGTAGGGGTGCAGGCCATCGACGACCAAGGAGACCACGCCCACTTTTTCGGTTGCGGTTCCGATGATGCGGAGGCCGGGCAGGGTGCCCAGCGCCGCATGGGCGTGTTGGACAAGGGCCGTTTCGTGGGCTGTGATGGCTTCGACGCCGACACCGTTGATCCAATCGATGGCGATGCCCAAGGCGATGCCGCCGCTGATGTGCGGGGTGCCGGCCTCAAACTTGTGGGGCAAACCATTGTAGGTCGTGCCGTCAAAGCTGACGCGTTTGATCATCTCTCCTCCGCCGCGCCAGGGGGGCATGGCTTCGAGGATTTCCCGCCGACCGAAGAGGAAGCCGATTCCGGTGGGCCCGTACGCCTTGTGTCCGGTGCCTACGTAGAAGTCGCATCCGATGGCCTGTACGTCGATGGCCAGGTGCGGAACGGCTTGTGAGCCGTCGATGAGCGTGACCGCTCCTGCTTTCTTGGCGAGGGCGGTCAATTCACTGACCGGGTTGATGGTGCCCAAGGTGTTCGAAGCATGGACGAAGCCGACGAGTTTGGGCTGGTGCTGTTCAAGCGCCCTGCGGTAATCATCCAGATCCAATGTGCCGTCTTCCAGCACATTGACGGGAACCACCTGCGCTCCTTTCTCCGCGCAGACCATCTGCCAGGGGACGATGTTGGCGTGGTGTTCCATGCGGGTCACCAGCACGGTATCGCCGGAAGTCAGGTTGGCCCGGCCCCAAGCCTGTGCGACCAGGTTGATGGCGTCGGTAGAGCCGGCCGTGAAGATGATTTCTTCGGTGCCCGACGCGTTGATGTGGGCTGCAATCTTGCTGCGGCCGCCTTCATAGGCTTCCGTGGCGAGCTGGGCGAGGTGGTGGGCGCCACGGTGGATGTTGGCGTGGTAGTTCGCCAGGTATTCCCGCTGCCCTTCGATGACGGCCAGGGGCTTCTGGGCGCTGGCCGCATTGTCCAGATAGACCAAGGGCTTGCCGTGAACCTCGCGGTCGAGGATCGGAAAGTCCTTGCGGACGCGTTCGGGCAGGGTGGTCATGGCCATCTTCAATCGGGAACCGCTGTGCGAAGTAAAGGTTCAGCCGCGCTGCCCCCACTTGAAGTGGAACAGGAATTCGCGGTTGCCGCTGCCCCCTTCGATGGGGGAGTCGATGGGGTCCGCTCCATGGAACCCTGCATCGGCTGCGAGGGCCATCGTGCGGGTCAAGGCCTTTTGCCGAACCGAGGGGTCGCGGACGATACCGTTGCGGCCCAGGTGCTTGGGCCCGACCTCGAATTGGGGCTTGACGAGGGCCACGCCCCATCCTTCTGGAGCCACCCATTCCATGAGCCGCGGCCAGACATGTTCCAGCGAGATGAACGAGAGGTCGATGACCACGGTGTCGGGACGCGGATCGAGCTGGTCGGAGGTCAAGTCCTTGAGGTGGGTCTGCTGGAGGTCCGCCACGCGGACATCGTTGCGCAGGGCCGGCATCAGTTGGTCTGTGCCGACATCGACGGCGTGGACGAATCTGGCGCCGCGTGTCAGACAGACCTCGGTGAACCCACCCGTTGAGGCGCCCAGGTCCAGCACCACACGGCCGGTCGGCTCGAGTTTGAAATGATCCAGGGCGGCAACGAGTTTCAGGGCGCCCCGGGAGACCCAGGGCAGGTC
>CALKUW010000345.1 GCA_937996585.1 uncultured Flavobacteriales bacterium | reverse complement strand
AGCAACTGGACACACCAGTGGACCGAATACGGGAGTTCTACAGTCATCAGCACCAACAGCTTCCTCTTCCACGACCTCACCGCCAACGGGTCGGGCGTCTTCTCCTACGAAGTCACCACGGCCGACGCCACCACCGGTTGTGCGGCTACGGATTTCTACTCCTTCTCCGTGTTGGACACCTGCACCTCCACCGGCGGCAATTGCATCCCCATCGAACAACTGGATCCTTCGGCGACGGTCAATTGCAACACCGCCACCATCGATGTGGGGTCCCTCTTCGCTTCGAACATCAGCTACGACTACGGTGATGGCACCAGCGGCAGCGCCGATACCCATACCTATCTCGAAGCGGGCTGCTACAACATCAACATCACCGCGAGCGTGCCCAACACACTCAACCCGACGAGCACCTGTACCGTTTACGGAAACGTGGGGGTGTGCATTCCACTCGCAGCCCTCTTCACCTACGACATCATCAACTGCAGCACAGTCATATTCGAGGACCTGTCCTCCTATATTCTGGACAACCCGGCCAATGCCATCACCGACTGGTACTGGGACTTCGGAGATGGCAATACCAGCACGGTTCCATCGCCCACCCACAATTATGCAGGGGGCGGCACCTATACCGTGAAACTCATCGTGACCGCCGCCGGAATCAACTGCACGGCCATCTTCACGCAAAACGTGGTCATCGGCTCCGTCGGACTCCCGACGATCACCTTGGAGGACCCCGTCTGCGTGGGTGAACCAGCCGAACACTCGGCTACGGCCACCAATGCCATTTCCTACGGCTGGACCTTCCCCGACGGCGTCGCCTTCGACGGGCCCACCATCGAGCACACCTTTACCTCCGTGCCCACCGGGAACACCATCTCAGTGACGGCAACGGACATCAACGGGTGCACGCAGACCTCCACCGCCAACATCACCGTCAACCCCGCCCCGGGGGATGCCTTGACGCCCGATGTCCAGATCATCTGTCCCTTACCCGGCAACACGACGATTCAAGCCACGCCAGGCTTCGACACCTATCAGTGGTACGATGCCGGCGGCATCCTGACCGGCGAAACTCAGGACTTCCTCACCGCTGGACCGGGCAGCTATTCCGTGGAGGTTACCAACGCCTTCGGGTGCAGCAACACCTCCGGACCGGTGGACGTCCAACTCTTGCCCGAAATCAGCCCGGCCATCACCGGTCCCACCCTCATTTGTGGCAGTGGACCGGCCGAATTTGCCCTGCCCGGCCCCTACAGCAACATCAAGTGGCTCTCGGACGATGGCAGCGGCCCGATGAGCACCGTCAGCCCCACCCTCACCCTGAACGGCAACCCCGGCGACGTCTACTCCGTGACCGCGCTTTTCACTGACCAGTATGGCTGCAACCAGTCCTCATTGACCCTGGTGGTCGAGTGGGCGGAAGAGGTGCAATTCGACCTCACCTCGCCCAATGATCCGGCGTGCGCAGGCGATGCCATCCTCATCGAAGTCAACCCGGTGCAGGCCGGCGTCAACTACAATTGGAGCACGGGCGATACGGGCGCCGACATCGTGGTGTACAACGCCGGCGTGTATTCCGCCACCGGCATCAATGCGCAAGGGTGTTCCCACACCGCCACCTTCGAAGTCAACCCCGCACCCGACCTCTGCATGGTGCCCACCGGTTGCTATGAGAATTGCGGACCGGACAGCCTGTGCGCCCCGGAAGGGTATGCGACATACACGTGGTTCCTCAACATGGATGCCATACAAAGTGGCAGCGACCCCTGCATTCTGGCAGAGGAATCCGGCATCTACAATGTCCTGGTGGAAGATGACAACGGCTGCTCCTCCACGTCGGAGGACCTCGAATTCACGTTGCTCGATTGCGAATGTGACATCGAAGCCATCCTCACGCCACTGGACGACTGCTGCGTGTCCCTCTCCTTCGACAACAACAGCACCGGCACACTGGATCACCTGTTCGTCCACACCCACGGAGAACCCGCCGACATCAGTCCTTCAACGGACTTCATCACCAACGCCAGCGGCCCCGATTTCGTGGACCTGACCTACCCGGCCGGTGCGCCCAACGGCGCCATACAGGACGCGGTGGTCATCTGCTTCGAGGAACCCGGCGAACACATCATCGGATGGCAGTGGACCGGACCCAACGGAGAGGACTGCCTCGATGAAATCATCTACACCTGCCCGGGCGACACCGTTCCGCCGGACAGCACGTGCCTGACCATCGTCGAAAACGGCATCGAGTGCCTCGATGAGGGCGTCTGGGCCTACTCGTTCACACTGTGCAACGGCAACGCCACCCCCTTCGATATCGGCTATTTCACGCTTGCGCCTACCATTCCGGTCGGACTGCAGATCGACCAGACGGTCTTCGACCTCAGCGCCTCCCCCATCGCTCCGGGCGGTTGCCAGGACATCGAGGTCATTCTGACGGGCGACCCCAACGCCCAGGACGGCTGCTTCTTCCTGTCAGCCCATGAAGCGGATCCGGCACTCGGGCCCTCCGTCGCCTGCTGCTACGAGGAGCACTGCTTCGAACTGCCGCCGTGCAACACGCCCCCGCAGGATTGCGCGACCCCCGTACTGCTCGACTTCAGTTGTACTGCTGACGGTGGTTACGTGCTCGAAATTGGGTTCTCCAACCACACGGGCTACACCTTTGGCGATGTCCAGTTCACCTATCCGGGACAGAACGGCACCCTGCTCCAATGGATCAGTGGCATCTCCATCGACCCCTTCACTTCCGGCATCGTCGGCATCGAATTGGGGCCGGACATCCTCTATGACAATCCATTCTGCATGGACATCATCTTCTTCGAGGAGAACCCGGGCAGTTCCCTGCTGGAATGCTGCCACATCTCCTGGTGCGTCGACCTGCCGCCTTGCGGAGACATTCTCGGATGTACCGATCCTGCAGCCGCGAACTACAACCCGGACGCCACCATCGACGATGGCTCCTGCTTGTATGAGAACGACTGCTATGGCCCGATCGAGCCGAATTTCCCCTGCACGGATGAATGGGATCCCGTGTGCGGCTGCGATGGATTCACCTATCCCAATGCGTGCTACGCAGAAGCCTATGCCGGACTCCTGTACTGGACCGCGGGCGCGTGCGATGAAGGAGGCCCCGTATTGGGATGCACGGATCCGGACGCCTGCAATTTCCAGCCCGAAGCCGTCGAGGAACTGGGCATCTGTACCTACCCCGAATCCGGGTATGACTGCTTCGGCAACTGCATCAATGACGCCAACGGCAACGGCATCTGTGATGAAGCGGAAATTGGCGAAGGTGAAGCGGGCTGCACCGACCCCACCGCGCTGAACTACCTCGAAAGCGCCACGGAAGACGACGGTTCATGCGTGTATGACACCTGTGTCCAACCGGGGCTGATCGATCCCAACTTCCCCTGTACCGAGGAATACAATCCGGTGTGCGGCTGCGACGGCATGACCTATGCGAATGCCTGTTACGCCATGCACTTCGGCGGCGTCATCAGCTGGAGTCCGGGCGCCTGCGACGGCGACCCCACCGGACCTCCGGCCGACAGCTGCCCGACGGACATCAACGGCGACGGCACGACCACGGTGGCGGACCTGCTGATGGTGCTCGGCGAGTTCTCGAACGCCTGCGAATGATGGGCTGTCCTCCCCCGGTGTCACAACCGGGGGAGGGCCACCCTCATTCCTCGAATTCCCCGAAAAGCGGCCAGTCGGCGGCTTCCACGGCAGAGCGCCA
>CALKUW010000344.1 GCA_937996585.1 uncultured Flavobacteriales bacterium | reverse complement strand
AGCTGTCTCCGATGAGGAAGGGTGCCTGATCGGATGCGGATTCGTACCAATGCGTGCCCGCGTCGCCGGTGAACGTGATGGGTTCGGTGGTCTGCACGGCGGACTGGGCTTCAGGAGCCTCGATCTGGAAGCACGTACTGTCGTCGATGGTGGCGGTTTCGACGTAGTTGCAGGCGTCGGCATCGGTGCAGCCCACGCAGAAGAGCTCCTCGCCCTCACAGCCGCCGCAGACGTTGAAGCCCAGGCAGGATCCATTGTCTTCGAGGGCGTCCGGATCGAAGTTGCAGGCCAGTGAATCGGTGCAGCCGTAGATGCTGAGGTCGCCCGCCGCCTGCACGAGGAAGAGGCCCTCGGACATGTTCGTGACGGCGATCACGCCGGAGGGGAAGTAGGGGTAGTTGGACCATGTACCGCTGAAGGACGGTGCATCGTCCTGGGGGTAGACGTCGAAGTAGGCGACCTCCTCGAGTTGGCCGTTGGCGACGGCGTCGGTGTCGAGGATGCGCAGACCGGCCGTGTAGTTGCTCTGATAGACCAGGCCCTCGTGGGTGTACATGTTGTGGTCGATGGCCGGGGTGGCGCCGACGTGGGTGCCGATCAGCTCGGGGTTGGCGAGGTCCTGCACATCGAAGATGTAGGTGCGCGTGTTGATGGCGCCCTCGTCAAGCTCGTCGCCGAGCAGCACGTAACGGTGGTCCTCGGTGAGCCATCCCTGGTGGGTGTAGGCCGAGCTGGAATACCCCGTCGAGCTGACGAGGGTGGGGTCGGTGGGGTCGGTGACGTCGGCGATGGTGAGGTTGTCACCGTTGAAGCAGAAGGCGACCTCCTTGCCTTGGAAGGCCTCGTCCGGCCCGATATAGCTCACGACCTGGGCGTCGTGGGAGTACCCGCCGTCGGCGAAGGAACCCATGGCGGTGGGGTTGAGCGGGTCGCTGATGTCCACGATGTGCAGCCCGCCCTGGAAGGTGTCGGTACCGACGCCGTACGCACGTGCCTGGGCGGGATTGATCACGATGTTGTGGGCGTTGCCGAAGCCGGAATACCAGGCGTCCGGCTGGATCATCACGGGCGGATTGGCGATGCTGCCGAGTTGGGTCAGATCCACCACCTGCATGCCGTGCCCACTGGCCTCGGACACGATGAAGGCATGGTTGCCGTAGACCTTGATGTCGCGCCAGAGCGCGTTGGTGGTCTGGGTGGGCAGGTCGGCGACGAGGAAGGGGTTGACGGGGTCGGAAATGTTGACGAATGCGGTGCCGTTGGTCCGGCCCATCAGCACGTATTCGGTGCCGTCCGCCGGGTCGACCCAACCCCAAATGTCGTTGGCATTGCCGCCGCCCAGTTCATCGAGCGCCATGAAGGCCACGAGGTCGATGTTCTCGCACGGGTAGCCGCCGGCCATGCCATTGACGCAAGGCGACTGGGCCTGGGCGATGGCGCCCAGCAATAGGAAAGGCAGGATGGAGGGAAGTCGGAAACGCAGGTGAACCATGCGGCGAAAGTACGCCTCCGACTTTCCAATCAGCGCGACAGGTTCACGCGGACGACGGAGTCGAGCACGGCGTCTGTCCCCTCGCCGTAGCCCATGTCCCTGTGGGCGACCTGGCCATCGCGGCCGATGACGAACCACGTGGGGTAGGCCCGCACGGGGTACCCCTCCGGCAGGGAGTCGATCATCAACTGCGGGATGTCCAGCTTGCGGTAGTCCAGGTAGCGCTGGACGGTGGCGGCGTCCTGGTGATGGTTGACCCCGAGGACGGTGAAGCCCTCCGGTCCGAATTCCTCCTGCATGTCGGCGAGGTGGGGCATGGCCCGCATGCAGGGGCCGCATCCGATGTACCAGAAATCCAGGTAGACCACCTGGCCCTCGTAGTCGGCCAGTGCTGCTTGCGTGCCGTCGAGCAGGGATCCGGCTAGAGCAGGGGCGGGGGCGTCCACCTGGGGCAGGGCGGCCATGGTCTCCTCATACCAGTCGCCGTCTCCACCGCCTGCGATGTCATTGCGCGGCTCGGGGTCGCGCGCCCATTCGGGCCGGCTCCATTCGGCCAGGGCCGTGACCACGGCGGTGTCGTTGACCGCTTCCCAATCCCAACCAATGGTGGTCTCCCGCCCGTAGGCCATGTCGCCGCGGAACCAGTCGTCGCGGTAGCGCACCGGCAAACCGTCCGGGGCCCGGAACTCCCAGGTTTCGCGGGAATACGTCTCCGGGTGGTGGTCCTCGGCGGTGGTGTCCTGCACCTCCTCTAGGGTAACGATGAAACGCTCGGGCGAGTCCCCATCCGGCGGCAGGTGCTCGGTGGTTATGGTGAGCAGGCTGTCCTCCGCCTGCTTCGACCACCAGGCCGTGTCGGTCAGCATGGCGGGCAGGCATTGGGATACGTAGTAGTTCGGGATCCAGTTGCCGTTGACACTGCGGCCCGAGACGGTGTCGGCGTTCAGTACGCTGTCCTTGCTGATGCGGGTCTGCACGCCGTTCCAGAGCCGGTACCAGGTGTGCGTGGTGTCTTCGTCATCCTGGAAAGTATCCGCCACGGTCCAAGCGAGCAGGGTGGAGTCACCCACCGCTTGTTCCGCCAGCCACTCGGCTTCGACCTTGCGGCTCCAGCGGTCTCCCGTGGCTTCGGTGAAGACATCCATGGTGGCAGTGAACCGGGCGTTGGCTACTCCGGTCTGGGCCTCGCGGACGGAGTCGGCATCGGTGAAAACGGGGTCGGGCTGGCTGCACGAGGCCAGCACGAGGGTGGCCGTGGCGAGGACGGGGAAGAGGCGGGGTGTGTTCATCGTAGTGGTGGCAATATCGGCAGTTGGTTGCACAGTCGCCCATGCGCGCGGGTCGGGGCGGTGCATCCGTTCCCCTCGCACTGCAACGGTGGTGCGGCGTGTGTACTTTCACATCATGGAAATCAGAGTGCGTTGGCGTTGGGCCATGGCCGGGTTGGTTTGGTTCCTGGGCGGGATGACCGTGGTGCAGGGCCAGTCCGTTCCCGATACGTTGTGGTTGCATGCGGGTGAGATTCGCCTGGCCGGAGATACGATGCCTGCCCTGCGGTGCACGGCCGGTCCTGAATGGGACAGCCTGAACGTCTCCCTGAATCTGCCGGTGATGGAGTCACAGGAGGTGGTGCTGGTCAATGGCGATTCCGTCGACCACATCTTCATGCTGGAAGCGCCTGGATTCGAGCCGGTGCCGCTTGCCACCGGGGTGGCTACCCCGATGGTTTGGCCGGCCCTGGAAGCGGGCAGCTACCGCTATCACATGGCGACGGAACGCGGCCACGTCCTCGGTGCCGCGGGCCTGCTGTGCGTGGGGTACGACGACCTGCCGCACTACCATTGGAACCTCGGTGATTGGGAGCCGGACCGCATGTTCGACGTGGCGGGCGGCGGGACGGTGGAACCGGACGCCCCCTATGTCCCGCGCCAGTTCACGGTCAACGACCGCGTGCACCCCAACACCCTCGATGACGCGAACGGCCACGTCCAAATCGGGGTTGGTACGTCGTGCTACATCACCATCGCCAACCAAGGCAGCATGGACCACGTGCTCCACTTCCACGGATTCCACGTGGAGGTGCTCGCCTCGACGCACCATGCGGAGCGCGTGGGCTGGACCAAGGACACCATGCCCTTCCTGCGCGGCGAGGTCACCATCGTCCGCCTCGATGCCTTCCAGGCAGGCACCTATCCCGTGCACAACCACAACCTCATCGCCGTTACCAATGCGGGCCTCTACCCGGGCGGCATGATCACCCACCTCGACATCGCGCCATGAATTCCCTGCATTTCCCTTCGGTGCGGCTCGTGGTCGCCTTGTTGATGTTCGTCGCAGTCCAAGGGGTGCCGCGGTTGCACGCCCAGGCCTTGCCGCCGGTGCTGTTCTCCGAGATGGACGGCATCCACTTCCTCGATGACGGAACGGCGGTGCCCATCTGGGCTTATGGATGGGTGACCGATGGATTCATCACCCTGCCCGGACCGCTCTTGACCTACGACGAAGGGCAGCAGGTCGATTTGAACTTCACCAACCCGAGCCCGGAAAGCCACACCATCCACCTGCACGGCCTCGACGTGGACCAGGCCAACGATGGTGTGCCCACGACCTCCTTCATGGTGGTCACCGGGGAGTCCACGGTGTACTCTTTTGAGGCGACCCATCCCGGAACGTTCCTTTACCACTGTCACGTGACGACGACGCTGCACCTGACGATGGGGATGTACGGCATGATCCTCGTCACGCGGCCCGACGGCACCCTGTGGGAGGGAGGACCGGCCTATGACGGCGACGTGCCCCTGCTGTTCAGCGATCTGGAGATCGCCACGAACAACGCCCCGGTGGAGAGCTTCCCCTTCCACGACATCCGTCCCGATGTGTTCATGGTCAATGGCCTGCGCGGCGACCAGCTCGAGGCTCCGGAACAGGTCATCGGTGTGCCCTACGGCGATACGCTGGCCCTGCGCCTCGGTTCCATGGCGTACAGTCGGGTTCAGTGCGTCTTTCCGCCTGAGCTCAATGCGGTGTGCCACATGAGCGATGGCCGTCCCGTGCCCGAGGCTTTCGTGGTCGACACGCTCGAGATCTTCCCCGGCGAGCGCTTCACGGTGCTCATCGCCCCCGAGGACGGCTGGAGCGGCACCATTCCCTGCGCCTTCTGGAACATGGTCGACCCGGGAATCGAAGACGTACAGGAACTCCACGTGGAGGCGCTGCCCTCGTCGGTGGGGGAGCTGCCGGAATTCGACGCGCAATGGGGCTACCCCAATCCGGCGAGCACCTCCTTCCAGCTGCCCGATTGGCGCGGCAGCGAAGGCGTGGAAGTCGTCGTTTGGGACCTCGGTGGCCGGGAGTATTTCCGGGGTGTGTTGCCCGGTGGCCGGCTGGATGTGTCCCAATGGCCCGCAGGCTCCTATGTGGCGCAATGCGGCACCCATCCCCGGACGCGCTTCTCCGTCATCCGGTGATTCCACCGGTTCCGGCCGGATAAGGGGGTTGGACGACGAAAAAGACAGGTTGATTCGGAATATTCCATTTCTTACTGATTATCAGGAGGTTCAGGGTTGAGTCAGGCTTACCTTCTTTCCGGATGCGTCAACCTGCGCTCCGCTAAAGCCTCGCCTGATGCTTCTCTCGCGCCCCCTGCGGATGAATCTCCGCCTTGCTGACGTCTTCCTGTTCACCGCGGTGTTGCTCCTCAGTTCATGGAGCCTGCCCGGACAATCCCAGCAGCAACTCGATATGGACCCCGCTCCTGCGGTCATCAAGCTCGGCCCGTCGAGCGGTTCCTCCTTCGTTCCGCCGCCGGCCAATGCGACCAACCCCGCGGCCCGTGTGGCCACCTTCACGGTGAACTACAACGGTTTCACGCCGGAAGCCGAGGCGGCCTTCCAGTACGCGGTGGACATTTGGTCGGGGCTGCTGACCTCCAATGTGACCATCGCCATCGATGCGGTGTGGGAGGACCTGCCCGGTCTGACACTGGGGTCCGCTGGGGCCACGACTGCCTACATCCTCGATGGCAGCACGCTTCCATTGGATGGTGGGATCTATCCGGTGGCGCTGGCCAACAGTTTGTTGGGTTACGACATCAATGAAGCGACGGCAGAGATCAGTGCCAGCTTCGACAGCGGTTCGCCCTGGTATTTCGGCACGGATGGTGCGACCCCCGTGGATCAGATCGATTTCGTTTCGGTGGTGCTCCACGAGATCGGCCACGGCCTCGGCTTTGCCGGATCGGCCAACTACGTGGGCGATGGAACGGGCGGTTACCTGAACGGCACGACGCTCTTCGTCTTCGATTCCTTCGTGGAACTCGGTACCGGAGAGCCCCTCGAAACCCTGTTGTCCGACGGGGCGGCCTTCGAAGCGGCTTTGACCTCGGATGACTTGTTCTGGAACGGGGCCAACGCCCTGTCAGCCGGCGATGGTACGGTCAAGATGTATGCACCCGAGGCCTATGAGCCCGGTGCGAGCTATTCCCATTTCGACGAATCCACCTATTCCCCGGGGCATCCCGCTTCGCTCATGACCCCTCAGATCGGTTCTGGCGAAGCCATCCACGACCCCGGGGCTTTGGGGCTCGGCCTCCTCAACGACATTGGGTGGACGGCAGGCTATCCGGCCACGGAGGGCTGCACGGATCCGGCCTCCTGCAACTATGTGCCCACGGCCACCACCGATGACGGCAGCTGCCTGGGCGCCGGCATCCAATACGATTTCTATCTGACCACGGACGATTATCCGACGGAGACATCGTGGACCATTTCGGACAATGTCACCGGAGAAGTGGTGGCCTCGGGCGGGGGGTATGACCTCCCCAACAATGCCTACGCGGAAACCGGAATCCTGTGTCCCGGCTGCTATGTCTTCACCATCAGCGACGTCTATGACGACGGCATCTGCTGCGCCTTCGGAGAAGGCAATTACGCCCTGTACCTCGATTCCGAGCTGTACGCTTCCGGTGGGGCGTTCGGATCCAGCGAGGAGACGGGGCTCTGC
>CALKUW010000343.1 GCA_937996585.1 uncultured Flavobacteriales bacterium | reverse complement strand
AAACCCGCCGATGACTACAATCAAGAACTATGAGCGGATACGAAATGGTGAAGCAAGACGTTGCTTTGGGCCGAGGGCTGTTCATCAGTGGCTACGCCGTCACGCTGGACGGGAAGTTTCACGACTTCTTCAAGCACCCTGAACAGGCCCGGCGCTTTGTCGAGCGAGCCAACGAAGAACTCACCCGAGACGGCTGATCTACTGACAGCTTTCGCAGGACTCAGGATTTTCTAGGTCGCAAGCGGCCTCGATCACCTCTTCTGCGCCCTCGCCCCAGTCGATCTCGTCGGTTTCAGACGGCGAGGGTACGTCTTTGAGATGGTTTGGATCAACCATCAAGGTTGACGAGGCTGGCGTCCGGTCCACCGATAGGGCCACGAATCGCCGCAACAGCCTTGAGGATGCTGAGGCCCGCAGCCACGACGCTGGCCAGCAGCGCTTCACCAATGTTTACGTCGAGCACGCCGGTTGCATCGGTGCCGATAAGAGAGATCATCGTCTGTGCGAACGTAGCGGCCGCCCGCTCGCCCATGTCACGGAGGTTGGAAGGAGAGAACATCTCCTGATCCTATTCTTCGTCGTAGTGGTGGTCGATAGCTGACGGATTGAAAGCTGCGTTCAGCTCTTCCATCGTGATCTTTCCGTCGTCGGCATAGGCACGAGCCAACTTTTCAACGACGTGTGCCGTAGCCGAAATGCCAGCGAGCATTGCTGCCTTGTGCGGCGGAATCTCCGGTGCGATCAGTGACGCACCACCGATCACCGCCATTGCCGAATACATGAACACCGCCATGATCCGCATGAGGATTGGGCCGAGCATCCGCATCACTCATCATCCCCCAGTGCTGCCCACAACCCGATGATGTGGACGGCCAATGCAATCATGCTGATGTAGAGCCCGAGCCGGAAGATCGGCCCGCTCAGGGTGATGAGCACGAGCGCCGTGCCCCCGATCGTCCAGGCCAGCACACCTGCTTCCTCGACTGCTCGCCTAATGAACCTCCATAGCCTCATGGCTACCTCCTTCGCCTTGATGGTCCGGCCGGGCCGCTTGACCCGCCGCTACTTGATGCCGCCGCTGCCGGTGGTGCTGGTCGAGGCGAAGCGCCGATAGCGACGGCCGCCGTACCAGCGATCACCACACGGCGGTCCTCGACCGGGACTCGTGAGCCTGAGGGGACGTACTCGTCCAGCTCGTCGCTGCCGAAAACATTGACCTCTTCCTCAAAGGTTTCACGAACTTCGTAGCTGTCGTCGTTGAGGCTGATCCCGATCGCCCCAACTGCCTCTTCGCTCAGCTCATCGAAACTTTCGTTGCTGACCAACTCTTCGATGGCTTCTTCGGTCACCACCTCGGCGGCCATGACCTCAACAACGTCATCGACCAATTCTTCGATCTGCTCTTCGTCCAGGCCCTCGACCCCGAGAACTTCCTCGACCACCTCGATGAGCGCCTCGGCTTCTTCGACCGTGACCTCTTCCTCGACAAAGATTTCCTCCAGCTCCTGCGCCAGCTCCTCGTCCTCGAAAGTTTCCAGAATCTCGACGGCCTCCTCGACTGCCGGGGGCAGCGTCGTGGTCGAGGTGGTGGTCGGCGCAACCGTGGTGGTGCTAGTCGTTGTCGAGGTCGTCGGTGGCACCGTGGTCGGAGGCACGGTGCTTGATGAAGTCGTTGTGGAAGCTGTAGTGGTTGGGGGTGGGCTCGAAGTCGTAGTTGGGGCCACTGTCGTGGTCGTCGTCGTTGTAGTCGTCGTCGCAGTGGTCGTCGTGGGCGGCAAAGTGGACGAAGTAGTTGTCGTCGTCGTCGGTGGGGGTGCCTGTGTAGTCGTCGGTGGCGGGGTTGTAGTGCTTGATGGGACTGGCTCCGTTGTCGTGGTCACAGGGACCGTGGTTGTGGTAGAAGTGGTTGATGAGGTGGTGGTTGTTGTTGGGGGCAGCGTTGTCGTTGTGGTGGATGTTGTGGTGGGCGGTGGCCCAGCAACTGTCAGCGTGACCTCGTTCGACCAGCCCGAATACAACTCTTGGGTGTCGTTGTCGGATCGGACGCTGAAGACGTACTCCTCACCGAAGCCACCGGTCGATTCGATCTGCTCGTAGCTGATGATGGCCGAGGTAGTTTCCGACTCGACCGTCCAACCGCCCGAGGTGGGGAAGCGCCAATTCACGGCGTAGTGCTCGGGCTCGACGTTGCCCACGTTCGGCTCGTCCCAATCGAGCTTGACCTCTTGGCCGGTGTCCTCGACCACGAGGTTCATCGGCGGGCCAATGAAGGGCTGCTCGGTCGTGGTGGTGGGAGGAACTGTCGTGGTGGTCGTTGTGGTCGTCGTTGTGGTGGTGCTCGTCGTCGTGGTTGGCGGTGCAGGCTCGTAGCCCTCGCTCGACCAGCTCACGGTGCCTGACCCTTCGGGGACGGCAAGCCCCGCCTGCTCTTGGAAGGTGCGGAATCTCAGACGATATGAACCAGCCGCCAGCGTCGTAGAGATTTTGCTTCCGTAGCAATTACCGCCATCACTGTGGTTGCCATCGTCATCATCAGCAATGACCGTGGCCGTGCCATCTTCCGCAATCGAGAAGAGGCGGAGCCAGGGGTCGATGGTGGTTGCATGGTTGAGGGGGCAGGCGACGTTGCTGTCGAAGGTGACATGGAGCAAAGTTTCTTCATCGAGGACAAACTCGTGGTCGAAGAAGGTGTCGTCCGGCCCTAGCTCGACGGAGCTAAACGCCGCTGCGGGCGTAGGTGCAAGAAACGCCAGTAAATAGACCGATGCGAGTATGGCTCGGCTCGTGCGATACCAAATTGACATGCCGCATCAACGGTTCTCGTGCCAAGTGATCGCAAGCTCGTACAGCGTGTCGCTGTTGCCGAGGTTCTCGACGGACCAGATGTAGTCCTCGTTCTGCTTGAGCGTCCAGAAGGCCGCCGCACCGGAAGAGCCACCGGTCTTGTTGCCACCCGAGGGGACCAAAGATTCCGTCAGGAGGGTGCCACCGCTGATGCTCGTCGGGTTGGTGTAGACGGTGGCGCTCGACGTGCCGCCGATCCCGCGGTGAATGTGGTCAGGGGTGAGGGCCGAGGTGCCGTCAGTGACCGTCGGGCCTTCGGTCAGGGTGACCTTCACCGACTGGGTGGCAGCCACAACGACCCAACCAAGGATGATTAGCTCGTAGGCACCGCTCTTGATCTGGACGTGGTTCGTGGCGCTTTGAGCCACGGTCCCGTAAACATGCGCAACATAGGAGTGCTGCGCTCGGGCCAAATCAAGAAGGTCACCGTTGACTGCCTGCTTCATGGCTACGCGGTGTGGAACATGATCGAGGTAGCACCAGGGGTGCCAGCGTTGAGCTTCATGTAGACGCCGCCAGGGGCTGCAACGCCCGAGGGGCCAAGCCACACGGTTTGCGCCTGGTTTGCTGCAACGTAGACCGACACGATCAACGGGTCGCTGTCAGCGGTGCCCTCGTGGAAGTCAATGCGACAGGCGGAAGCACCAGCACGAACGCAAACGCCCATCAGGACGTGCGCCCCACTCAGCACCTGGGCGTTCGCTGTGCCACCGCTCTTGTGATCGGCACCTGCCGTGCGTGCCCGCTGAATATCGAGTGCCATGACTCTGCCCCATTGCTGCCGATTGCTAAAAGTTTCCCGTTCTGCCCAAAAAATAATGCCGATTGGTGCGTGCCTCAATACCCCACAGAAAATCTGGCTGTGACCTGTTGCGGGCCGGGGTCGATTTCGGACAAAAAAGGGGGAGGGGGGTCTAGGGCCGTCAGGAGCCGTTCTAAGCGCTTGGGCAAAGTTTTGGGGTCACTGCCCTATTTTTAGCTCGGAAGGCGTTAGAGAGGCTCCTGATCCCCCTGTTGGGCCTCTAGGGCCTCGTCATCCTCGTCCCCCTCGTAAACATCGAGGCCATCACCCGGTGGTAGGGAGCCTGCGGCGAAGGTGGCCCCTGCTTCCTGTAGAGCCGCCAGGTAGGCGTCCTTGTCGCCGTCGGCCACGATGACGGTTTCTCGCCCGCCCGTCGTGATGTCGAGCTGGGAGGCTGCGTTGAGGCCCATGAGCTTCTCCATGCGATCCATAACGGAGAGGGCTCGATCCATCGAGGGCAAATCTTTCGCCCCCACGTCGGGCCAGAGAAGCATCAGCATGTGCTCTAGGCGGCTGTAGTGAATCTTGCGAAGCTCCGAGGCCGATTCTTGCTGGCTGTTCTTCATGCCCCGCATGACGGCCTTACGAGCCCCCGAGGCGTCGCTGTAGCCCAAGGCATCCGCAATGGCCGCATAGCTAGCGCCCGAAAGTTTCAAGGCCATCGCCCTACGGGTCTTCTCTCCCGTCGAAAGTTTCCTCGACACCGGCACCGGGTTGCTAATCACGATCGGCTCACCGCTCGATCCATCCGCCAACACCTCACCCCAAACCTTTTGATCCCGATTGCGCTTCATAGCTCTCTGCCGAGCCGAACGGCCATCGACAGGGGAGGGTGGCGGCTCATGGGAGGGGTGTGGGGAGGATGCGTTCTGGGGCTCGTGGTGGCCCTGTGATGCGTCTTTTCCTGTGACATCAAGGGACGATGCTTCGAGCACCTCTCTGTCCTCTGCTTTGTTGTGCCCGTTAGCCATTTCCGTGGCCTCCAAACCTATGGGGTGTTCAGGACCCTACTAGAGCCTTCCTGTGCCCCTCTAGCTCCCTCTAGTAATTCTTCTGATGGCCAGGAAGAAATACATCTCCCGGCTTTACAGAAGGGCGTACAGCGTTCCTTAGAGAAGGTGAGAGAAAGGAAATGCAAGATGCCCTACGACGCCCCGCCCTGCTTCCGTGAGCAGTGCCCCCATCCCCGGTGGACGTTCACCGCGTCACTGCGTGACCATGCCATCCGCAAGCGCCTCGATATCTTTCGGGGCCTCACCCCGGCCGCCCACTGGCACCTGCTCAACATGGAAGAGCACGAGATATGGGTTGCTGAAATCGACGTTCTCCCGCCCTGCCCTGACTGTGCGCTCCCCATGAGCGAGGACGGCGAATGCCCCCACTGCGAAACCGGTGTGTGGAGCTACCCCAGGGGAAGTGCTGAAATCGGCTTCTAAAGCTCCACGATGTCGTCCTCGAAGCCCGCTGCCGTCCCGGCCTGCACGAGCGCCTCGAAGACCTCCCGTGTGGCCTGAAGCTCATCCGCACTCACATAGCCCGCCTCTACGTCGTGCTCTAGCTCTGCGCAATGATTGAGCAGGGCGTCAAAGACGGCGCTGTACTGGCCCTCGGTGACGGTGAGGGTCAAGTGCTGAAAAGGCGCTGATGGGCTGTCGGGTGTCATGGGTGCCTCTCTGGGTCAGTGGCTGGAGCCTACATAGGCCAAGTGGTGAAATCGTCTTCTAGGCCCTCTCCGCCCCGGTGACGAACAACGCCTCGGTGATGGTGATCGGGTCCACCTGCTCCGCCTCGACCTCAGGGAGCAGGTGCTGAAAAGTCTGGATGACCTCCAGCGCTGACAGGTTCACGATCGCCCCGATGAAATCGAACCACACCCGAAACCGGCGCACGTCGTCCTGCTGGTAGCCACCCTCGGGCATGGGCGCTGACAGGGAAGCCACGATCTCCAGCACCGTGTCGTGAACGGCCCACTGGTTCGTCAGGAAGTCGAACGGGTTGTCGTGGTCGTAGGTGGCAGGCACAGCCCCATCATCGCCCAATGGCAGCCCTCAGCAAAGCAAGGATGCTGAAATCGAGGTTGGCCCACATATCGACCTGATATGCCCGCTCAACCCACCAGGGGTAGCCAGACCATTGCGTAGGCCACCCGTCGTTCTCCATCAGGCTTCAGCAGGCTCACCGAAGTCGAGCTGCTGCTGCTCCTCCACCGGCTCGGGAGGGTCAATCGCTACGCCCTGAGCATCCGGCATGAACGTCCACGAGTCCTGCGTGCTCTTGTACTCCACCCCGTCAACAAGCTCGCTCGATTCAGGGATGCTCTCGTACATCTGCACCTTGGCCTGTAGCTCCTCGTTCTGAGCCGCTAGGAGGCAAATCTCGAACTCCCGAGGGAACCGCTGCTGCATGTGAGAGAGCAGGCGGTCCACGAGGGTGGGCTGGTCAGTGGCGACGCTTCCGGTCATTGGGTTCTTTCTGTTTGCTGAAATCGGTCTTAGTCGAGCAGGGCAGCCCAGGTCTTCGGGCCGACGACACCATCAGCCGCAAGGCCCTCGTCCCGCTGGAACTTTTTGACGGCCGTGAGGGTCCGCTTGCCGAACTGCCCGTCGATCCCACTCCGCTCCTTGGGGCGGCTGGTGAGCTTGTGCCCGTTGGCCACGAGGAACTGCTGGAGAACCTTCACGACGATGCCGGTGTCACCGAGGCGCACCACGGTCTTCGAGCAGTCCTCAATCAGCTTGGCGAGGCCGGTCAGCTCGTTCTTGGTGTTCTGGGCGTGAGCCGGTTCCTTGCCCTTCATCGGGAACCAGTCCATCTTGCCGCCCGAAACTCGGCACGGCTGGTGGTGCCACCACTCGGATGCCACCGTCTT
Organism: uncultured Flavobacteriales bacterium; assembly: GCA_937996585.1. GTDB lineage: Bacteria > Bacteroidota > Bacteroidia > Flavobacteriales_D > Sanyastnellaceae > UBA8752. Next base: position 382 of record CALKUW010000343.1, on the reverse strand, counting down.
GACCATGCCGTACTCGGCGGCGATCTTGTTCACTTCCCCCGTCGAGATGCGCCCGACGATGCGGAAGTCCACTGCGTAGCCCCAGTTGTCGAAGGCGGGCTGGCTCATGTGGTAGCTGCCCTGGAAGCCATTGCGGAGCTTGCGGTCAGGGTTGGCGGCGAGGTTCCCTCGGCCGCTCTTGTACTTCTTGTAGAGGTACGCCTGCTGAGCGTAGGTGCGGGTGCCTGACACCACCGCCACCTTGCCCTTGATGCGAGGGTCAGCGAAGAACGCCTCAAGCCGCTGGCGGAACCGAGGGTGGAGCCCCGAGATGTTGACGTGGCTACTGGTGACAGGAATCTTCGACATGACGACAGACCTCTAGTGCTGAAATCGTTGACCC
>CALKUW010000342.1 GCA_937996585.1 uncultured Flavobacteriales bacterium | reverse complement strand
GTCGGGGTCGGTCACGGTGAAGGGGACCGTGTAGACTCCATCACACAGGGTGGGGTCTGCGGAGACGCGGAAGACCACCATGAACCCGCCCATCCCCGGCGCGAAGGGGTCGTCCTCCACGGAAGCGTGGACGGAAAGGCCTGGCGGCACCGAACCCACGGACACGGAAACCCAGGGGCTATCGGGGTCGTGGACGTAGGCGTGGGCCTCGCCCCTCCCCCCGCGGGGGACGATGGCATGGGCATTGGACGCTTGAGGCGGGTTCACCGTGCGCAGATGGAGCAACCCGTAGCTCACGCCCCCATGACTATCCTTGGCCTCGAAGCGCACGTAACCCGCGTAAGAGCGCAGGGACTTAGGAACTATCCAAGTCCACGTAGAGCTCACCGCGCCTTTGCCCTCCGCCCGGGTAAACAAGCCCGGGCCAGTGATCTGCTCGAGCGTAATATTGTCTCCATCTTGGTCAAAGGCTTGGACGATAGCCTTCACGGTCTCTCCGGGGCGGACGACGAGCTCCTCTGGGACCACGCTGATCCGGGGCGCGAAATTCTCACGCACCTTGACGGGGATGTTATGCATGAACTTGGCGCCGCAGCGGTAATCGGAGACTTCGACAATGACCTCGTCCGCCAAACCTTGCGCATCTGGGTTGGGGACGAACGTCACCACGATGGCTAAGGCCGACGTGAATGCCGTTTGACAGGAGATATCGGAAATCCTGTTGAGCAGGAGCTCTCCCATTCCGTTCCTCGTCTTCACGCAGTACGTGAACACCGGCCCAAAAGAAGGGGAAGGGTTCGGATCCCGAATGATGAGCTCAAACTCTTGGACAAGAACAGGCCGCCCGTCCCTTGTTGTGCTCGTCCACTGCCTCTGATCTGTCACCCTGATCTCGACGGGGCGGATGAGCTCCAGCGGCACAACGGCAAGGCTCATCTTTCCACCCCTGTCCTCCACCTTGAACATCAGAGGCTTTTCTTGATAGGTTTCACCCACCCAGATGTCGAACGCGAACTCTTTAGCCAAGAGGGCCGCGCGGCCCTCCCCTGGGGGCTGCCAAAGGATCTCCCGCGAGCCTATGAGGGTCGCTGCGACCCCAGCCGGCCAGGGATCCGAGAGACCCATGGTCACAATGTCCTCTGGGCCGTCGGGATCGTAGACGACGAAGGTGAGCCTCTTCTTTTGGTTCACGCCTAGACAGGCGCCTTTCGGCACCTCCACGAACTCGGGGCTGCGGTTCACCCGCTCTAAGCAGGAACTTGGGGCCACGTAGAGCACGCTCCCTGGGCTCCTAAGGATGGGAAGGGACACACTGATAGGTCCAAGCCCACCCTGCACCTCAATCCCAAGATAAACCCCAGCCCGCCTGTAGGATTGCTGCCACGTACCTTGACATATCTCTGGGGGGTTTGGCAGTTCGCAGCCTAAGCAGTTCCAGATGGGCGGGCCCTCCGGCTCAGGAACAGGTGACACCCATCGCTCTTCCCGGCGAGGCAGCATTGGTATCAGCGGGTCGGGTTCCTCCACCTCGAACACCACGGGGTCCATGTACACGAAAGGATTGACCACCTGCGCATTCGGGCAGCAGTACTTGTAGCATGTACAGCGTTGCACTACGATTTGGGTCGTGTCCCAATTGAGGGTGATGGCAAAGCCGATCGTCACTGTAGCGCCAGTCACAGGGACGATTATGGGAACTGTGAACCCGACCGCAACGCTCTTAGCCATCTTATCGCCTATGCCGACCTCCACGTTGCATTTGCATCCACCGACGGCGGTACTCGCAAGAGAAAGGTGCCACGTCAAGACAAGCGCCAAAATGGTCAGCTGCCACCCCTTCATCGGGCACCTCCATTCCAACGGATCCACAGGTAAGGGGCAAGCCCCAGCGAGGAGCCAATGAGCTCAAGCTGTCCAGAACGGTCGAGATCAGCCGCGAGCAACGGCCCTAAAGCACGGGGGATCCGCACGGCCTCGGCAAACATGCCCTCCCCACGGCCAGGAAGCACGTACACCCCAGCTCCCTGAACGGTGGTGAACGCGATGTCACCTATCCCATCGCCGGTGAAGTCCCCCACAGCCAACCCTCGCAAAGGCCATGGCGCGTCGTTCGGCAAGAGCTGGGGGAGTGGGAGGACCGTGACCTTGCCCGATGCCCACAGGACCCACCCCCGGTGGCCAACCACCTTAATCGCTACCCCTTCCTCGCCTAGCTGGGCACCAACCTCCAGGCTGAGGACCACAAGGTCGTCGTGCCCATCCCCATCAAGATCTCCTGCGGCCATCCCCAGGGGCAGGCCCATCAGCGCAAATGGCGCCTGTTTCATCTCCATAACCTGGTTGGGGAAGGAGACGAAGAACACGCCTTCCTCGCTGAGAAGGGCTACTTCCCCGATGTCCTTGCGGGTGAACTGCCCTGCCGCCGCCAGCCCCAAGTTCCCCTTCGTCCATGGGAAGCTCGCCCAAGCCTTCCCATCCCACTTCACAAGCACAGCGTCCTTCCGGAGGAGAAGGACGTCGCCTGTCCCGTTGCCATCAAGGTCCACAACGAGAAGAGCGGGCTGCACAGCGTTGCTTTCGCGGGGTCCAAATTCCTCGAGCCAGTCCCGGCTGAGCACGTCCCCCCCTTTAGATACAGTCCAAAGCTCTGTGGCCACGCGGTTTCGGGTCTTTTCCACAAACACAAGAAGGTAAAGCTTTTGCTCGTGGACGGCCGCAGTGATGACCTGGACCTCCTCATTCAGAAGGGAAGTGCGTACAAACGCCCCTTTCCCATCGTTCCAAAACACTTCCAGACCGGAGGGGCCTTCGACAATGAGATCGGGGGCGTTGTTCCCGCTGAGATCTCCCACGGCCACTAGGTACAGGCCTTTCATGGGAAGAAAGCTCTGGCCGCGGGGGTGCGGACCAATTCCATATACGGCAGGGAAAGGCTTGGTTTCCACCACGAGGGCTGCACGCCCCCCAAGGGTCATGGGCCAAAAGTGCTGGCCAATGCCCACGCGCAAGCGCAGCTTTCCCCAGAAAAAGAACTCACTTGTCGGGGCATAGAAGCTGCCATCCTCCTTCCCAGGGACCACGGCCCACCCGTCCTGAACACTGACCATCGCGTCTTCAAGTGCGTCGCCGGTGAGGTCCAAAGGCTCCACCCACGTTATTTGCCCCACGGGAAGGAAGCCTTCTTCTTTAAACCCTTCGCTGTGGAGGACTCCATAAAGCAAGCCTTGTGTGGTCGCCACCAACACGCGGGACCTATCCCCAAATTGCCTGCTTAGGCGTGCATGGTTCACTGCACCGTATGGGGACTCCCAGCTCAACAGCCTCCTTGGCCCGCTGAGAAAGAGGAAAAGGCCCGCTTTATGGTAAAGGGCAAGGTCAGGGAAACCGTCTTTGTCCACATCAACCACGGCAAATGGCCAACCCCCGCCGGCAAACAGCAGCAATGGGGAGGCAAATGCAAACGCACCTCGCCCCTCACACAAATAGAGGGCGCCCCTCCCTTCTGTGTTGACACCCCAAAAAAGCAGGTCAAGCCTTCCATCGCCCGTATAGTCCAAAATCCAAAGCCGCTCAGGAGAGATGGGGATGGTTATAACACCTTCTTTCTCCAGGCCGCCCCACCCGCCGTTGCGAAAAAGATACAAGGCTTCCGGCACACCCACTACAAGATCCAGAAGACCGTCGTCATCAAGATCCGCCAGGGCTCCGCTCAGTGGGTATACAGAGCCCTTGGCGGTGTACCAACCATCGTGCCATTGCACTTCGTAAAACCCCACCACGCGGTAGTCAAAACTTCCGTCCGGCTGTCCTGCAAACACCATGATCGCTTGATGGTCCGAAACCACAACGTCATCAAGCCCATCGCCCGTAAGGTCACCCACATCCAATACCACGAGCTCCTGTCCCCCAACAGGCGGCGTTAAGCTTCTCCAATACCAAACCGACACAGCGCGGGAAAGAAGCTCGGTTGGCTGTGCTAGTGAACTCGTCTCGACAGGGAAAACCAGGCTGAGCACCAACATGGGAATGAATAGCCGCTCACCTGAGAGGCTTCCTCGCATCCCAACCTCCTTCGCACATCAAAAAATTCTACGCCTCATTGCCCCCAGTCAAGTCTTAGGCCCGCGACCGAAATTCTCTCCTACGGCGAGTCTTTCCCTCAGGAAATGGCTGTCCTGCGCAACGACGCTGCCTGGGGTGTAGAGAGCCCAAAGGGACCCGAGAAAGACGCTCAAGCTCCCCACATACGTGGGCGGGAGGCCGTAGCCCTCGACTGTCACTGGGTCCCCATCCGGATCCCAGATTTTGATGGGCTGGAAGACCACGGGCGTGCGCACAACCCCCGTGGGGGTGAGGGTGACCGTGGTCTCGCCCTTCAACTGGGGCGGGGAGGCCACGGGTGGACGGTTGCCCACCACCCGCAC
>CALKUW010000341.1 GCA_937996585.1 uncultured Flavobacteriales bacterium | reverse complement strand
AAGCCAGCATCGGGTTCGGCCAGGACCGTGGCAGTCTGGAATACCTCGCTGGAGGAACACAGGAACCCGTTGCCATCGTCGAGCGTGAGCACGAGTCCCACAACGGGATTGCCCGGAGCGGCAGAAACGGCAGCGGGCAGTTCGCCTGCGGTGACGGTCGCTGCCGCGCCGTCGACGGTCCACGTGGCCGTGGCCCCACCCCAGCCGACCGGATTGACGGACAGCGGCGTGCCTTCGCAGACCGGATCCATCGTGAAGCTGCCATCCGGCGTATCCAACACCTCAAGGACGCCGGGCAGGAGGTTGTTTGAACAGCCATTATTGTCGGTAACCGTCAGCTCGACCTGATAGTTGCCGAGCAGGAGGCCGGTCAGTGTGATGTTCTCCCCGGATGGGGTCGTGACCGCACCTGCCGGATCCGTGATCGTCCAATCGGCTGAGAACGGTCCGGCACCGGCCGTGGCCGCGCTGCTGATGACCAGGTCTTGACCCTCGCAGGCGTTGGAGGGCAGGTCGGTGATCGGCAAGGGCAGCCCCAGGATCTCCACGCTTTCCAGCACGGGGGCCGAGTTGCACGTGATCAACCCGTCCACAGGGTCATTGTAATCCTGCTCAAGGGTCACGGTCACGGTGGCATTGCCCGCAGCAGCCGAAACGACCGCCGGCAATGTGGCAACAGCACCGGTGGCGACGTTGGCTCCTCCGAAGCCCCACGTGGCATCGAAACCGGTCCAGTCGTTGAGGATGTTGACCGGCACCACCTCGCCTTGGCAGGTCGGATCGAGCGAGAACTGGGGAAAGGGCGGTGCATCGTAGACCGTGAAGGTCCCGGATGACGAACCGGTGCAGCCCGCATCATCGGTCACGGTCAAGTCCACCGTGTAGCTTCCTTCCGAAAGGATGCCGAAGCTGGGGTTGGCTCCGGTGTGGGTTGTCACGCTTCCATCAGGGGCCGTCAACGTCCAGACATGGGTCAAAGCAGACCCCGTGGGAGAAGTCGAAGTGGATGCGGCCGTGGTCAGTTCATTCGAACATGTGGCCGGGACATTGAACGCTGCCGTCGGCCCCTCCACTGCTTCGATGCTGCCTTCCCATGTGAAGATGCACTGTCCCGTCACGGGCAGCACGGCACTGGAGGTGGCCGTGAAGATGACATCATAGATGCCTGCCGCTGGCGCCGGAAGTATGTAGGAACTCCCTGCAGGAATTCCGGCTGGGGGATTTACAACCCACGAATAAGCCAGTGTCGACGGTGCGGAGGATCCTGAAGGACCATCCGGGGTGGCGGCCAGGGTCAGCGGATCACCGGCACAGACCTGTGCATCAACACCTGCGGTCGGATCGAGGAGGTTGCTCGAGATCAGGAAATCCTGACCGTCCGCAACATCGATGGTAACCGAATCCTGAGCCTGGCAACCGAAGGCATCCACGACCGTGTAGATGTAGTTGTACGAGCCGGCATTCTGCGCCTCGACCACGATGTTGTTGCATTCGAATGTCACGTCCACCTCTTCAAACCCCCATCCGGGATCGGCAGGCGACCAGTACGAGCTGTCGCAATCCGTTCCCACAGTGGCCTCGAACAGGATGGGCTCCGGCGAAATGGCCTCGTCGAAGTTCACGGACCACAGGAACAAGAACCCATTGTCTCCGCCCACCTGGTCGGTGATGCTGATGGTCCAGGTACCATTGATCGGGCACCCGACCAGCGTATTCCAATCACCAATTGCGGCGTAATCATCTGAGGGGAGCGGCGGGGTGTTGGCTTGACATCCGGTCACACCATCGGGTATCAGGGCATCCGCAGCGGTCTGCCAGTCGTCAACGGCACCAGGGGACCACGTGTAATCATAGCCCACCCCGACAATGTCCGGATCTTCGTTCGGAGGAACGTCCCCCGGCTCCCCGAGGTCCACGCAGCCACCCGTGCCGCCCGGCCAATCCTGAAGCAGCATGGTGCTTCCGTTGGGACACTCAATCTCGATAAGCAGGTCGAGCATGGAACTGTGCTCCATGTTGACCAGGATGCTCTCGATGTCCGCTATGCTGTTCACCGTCTGCCCGGGTGCATATCCACTGAAGGTCAAGGAAGACGTGTAGGCTGCGCCGCCGCCGTCGGGCAAGGCGATGCCTTCCCCGAACTCGGCCACGGGCGGGCTCTCCACTTCGCTGGTCGTCACCACCGGGGGCAGCAGGATGGCGGGTCCACCCTCGCAAACCGACAGGCTGGGAGATGCCACATCGATCTGGATGGGTGCCGCCACGTAGACGTAGATGTCGATGCTGTTGACGCTGGTGCACCCATCGCTATCGGTCAGGGTCAGCAATACGGGATAGGCACCGGACTGCATATAGGTGTGGGAGGTCGCCGGACCGACGTTACTGATGTTGCCGTCGCCGAAATCCCAGTCCCAGGAGACGATGGTGGCTCCGGCCGCGACCGTACTGGCCGCTGCGTCGAAATCCACGGCTGCGCCGATGCACGCTTCCACAGGTGACGGCTGGACTCCGGGGCCCGTGCTGGCAGAAACGACAGCCACTGGACGATCGCACGGCGTGCTGCATGTGGCATAGGCGCTCCAATTGCTGCCACCGGTCGCTCCTGAGACGAACTGCCAGGTCATGCATCCCGTAGCATTGGCGCCGCCATCCATATTGCCCACATCCACCCCGAGCAGATCGGTACCAGTGTAGGTTACATCAGGGGCACCCACGGCCGCATCACCGTACCAGAGGTTGAGCACGTCACCGGCAGCGAGGTTGAAGGCGCCGAAGGAAAAGGTGAGGTCGCCCCCGACCGTTTCAGGACAGAACGTCGTCGTGACATCGGTGTTGGGCAATCCCGTCTGGAAGGGCCCGCCATCGTCGAGGAAATAGAAGTCGCAATCGGTGACGGTGCCGCCTTCATCCGCCCAATACTGCTGTGCGGATACCGTTGTGGCCAGGACCACCAATGCAGCTGACAGCAGTATGCGCAGCAGGGGTGGTCGGCAAGGCACCATGGTCGATGGAAAGGGGCGTTCGGACACTATTAGGTCAGAATGTGGCAAGTTAACGTTTCGGGAGGGCCTCGGGTTGCAGTTCGGGGCATGAAAAAGGCCCGCCGAAGCGGGCCTTTTCCGAGAAGCCGGGTGGGATACCCGGAATCAGAAGCGGTCGAGGTTCATCACCTTGTCCCAAGCAGCCACGAAATCGTGGACGAACTGGGCCTCACCGTCGCCGCAGCCGTAGACTTCCGCGAGGGCGCGGAGCTCGGTGTTGGAGCCGAAGATGAGGTCGACGCGGGTGCCGACCCACTTGGTCTCACCGGTGGCGCGGTCCTTGCCGACGAAGGCGTGCTCGCCGCTGTCGAGGGCCGTCCACTCCGTCTCCAGGTCGAGGAGGTTCACGAAATAGTCGTTGGTCAGCGCTCCGGGGCGGTCCGTGAAGACGCCGTGCTTGGAACCGTCCCAGTTGGCCCCCATGGCGCGCATGCCGCCGACCAGGGCGGTCATCTCGGGCGCCGTCAGGGACAGCAGCTGGGCCTTGTCGACCAGCATCTCCTCGGCCGTCACGTTGGCGCGGTCGCCCTTGAAGTAGTTGCGGAAGCCGTCGGCCTGCGGCTCGAGAACCGCGAAGCTCTCGACGTCGGTCATCTCCTGGGTGGCGTCGGTGCGGCCGGGCGTGAAGGGCACGGTCACGTCGTGGCCGGCGGCCTTGGCGGCAGCCTCAACGGCAGCGCATCCGGCCAGCACGATGGTGTCGGCCATGGACACCTGCTTGTCGCCGGCGGCGGCGTTGAAGGCATCGCGGACACCGGCGAGGGCGTCGAGCACCTTGCCGAGCTGGGCGGGGTTGTTGGCGGCCCAGAACTTCTGCGGGGCGAGCGTGATGCGGGCACCGTTGGCACCGCCGCGCTTGTCGCTGTTGCGGAAGGTCGAGGCGGAGGCCCAGGCCGTCGAGGCGAGCTCGGCGATGGAGCAGCCCGTAGCCAGGATGTCGGCCTTGATCTTCGCCGCGTCGGCGTCATCGATGAGGGCGTGATCCACGGCGGGCACCGGGTCCTGCCAGATGAGCACCTCGGACGGCACCTCGGGACCGAGGTAGCGCTCCACCGGGCCCATGTCGCGGTGGGTCAGCTTGTACCAGGCGCGGGCGAAGGCGTCCGCGAACTGATCCGGGTTCTCGTAGAATCGGCGCGAAATCTTCTCGTAGGCCGGGTCGAAGCGGAGCGACAGGTCGGTCGTCAGCATGACCGGCTGGTGGTGCTTGCCCTCGTGGTGGGCGTCCGGCACGAGGTCGGCAGCGGCACCGTCCTTGGGCACCCACTGCTGGGCGCCGGCCGGGCTCTTCGTCAGCTCCCATTCGAAGCCGAAGAGGTTTTCGAAGTAGTTGTTGGACCACTTCGTCGGGGTGCTCGTCCAAATGCCCTCCAAGCCACTGGTGATGGTGTCGGGACCGGCACCGGTGTTGAAGGTGTTCTTCCAACCCGTGCCCTGCTCGGCGATGGTGGCGCCGGCAGGCTCCGCACCTACGTACTCACCGGGATCGGCAGCACCGTGCGTCTTGCCGAAGGTGTGGCCACCGGCAATGAGCGCCACGGTCTCCTCGTCGTTCATGGCCATGCGGCCGAAGGTCTCGCGGATGTCGCGGGCGGCGGCCAGCGGGTCGGGGTTGCCGTTCGGGCCCTCCGGATTGACATAGATGAGGCCCATCTGCACTGCGGCCAGCGGGTTCTCGAGCTCACGCTCGCCTTTATACCGCTTGTCGGCCAGCCACTCGGCCTCGGAACCCCAGTAGACGTCCTCCTCCGGCTCCCACACGTCGGCGCGACCGCCGGCGAAACCGAAGGTCTCGAAGCCCATGGACTCGAGCGCAACGTTGCCGGTGAGGATCATGAGGTCGGCCCATGAAATCTTGCGGCCGTACTTCTGCTTGATGGGCCACAACAGGCGGCGGGCCTTGTCGAGGTTGGTGTTGTCCGGCCAGCTGTTGAGCGGCGCGAAACGCAGCATGCCGGCCCCGGCGCCCCCGCGGCCATCGCTGATCCGGTACGTACCGGCGCTGTGCCAGGCCATGCGGATGAAGAAGGGACCGTAGTGCCCCCAGTCGGCGGGCCACCAGTCCTTGCTGTCGGTCATCAGGTCGGTGAGGTCCTGCTTGACGGCAGCGAGGTCGAGGCTGTTGAATTCCTTGGCGTAATCGAAGTCCTCCCCCATCGGGTCGGTCATGTTCGAATGCATCCGCAGGATGCTGAGGTTGAGCTGGTTGGGCCACCAGTCGGTGTTGCGGGTTCCGCCACCCGCGCCGTGGTTGAGCTCCCCGTTCATGAAGGGGCACTTGGCCACGTCTCCGTTCATATGGTCGTGCATGTTGTGAATGTGTTGCAAAGTCTTCCGAAAGGCACTTCGCTCCTGCCGTTTCGGGACATCAAATCTAGCAGTTGGAACCCATCTGAATGCAACTTGGTTCACATGCCGAGGCACCGCGGTACAGGGCTTCATTCCCGCGGATGTCCACCTCGCGCCAGGACATGAAAAAGCCCGGCTCGCGGCCGGGCTTTCGATGCGGAGAGACGGGGATTCGAACCCCGGCAACGGTTTCCCGTTGACAGATTAGCAATCTGCTCCATTACCACTCTGGCACCTCTCCTCTGCCTTCCCTTCGGAAAGCGGTGCGCGAATTTACGGAAAAGGATGTTCCGATGTGCAAGTGCCCCATTCGAATTGATACCTGCGGACGATAATCTCCCGCTTGGCGACCACATACACAAAATGCCCCCCCGTCGGTGTCCGACCTACACGGCTGAAAGTGTACATTGTACACCAACAACCGAAAACCATGCTTGTTTCTCACATTTGGCGAGCTCCGCTTGCCCTTCTTGCCCTTTTCAGCTGCCTCTGTTCCGGTCTCACCGCTCAGACGAGCATTGCCTCCCTCACCTTTGACGACGCCACATCCGCCGACGCTTGGACGGCCGTGGCCGACGCAGCTTCCGCAGAGGCCTCCATCGGATGGAACGCGACCGGCGTGAGCACAGGCGCACTCGAACTTTCCGCCACCAATACGGCGGAAGTGGGGCGTGCCTACATCTTTCAATACCTCGACGGTGCTGTGGATTACGGTGGGGCCACGGACGTACAGCTGTCCTTCGACATCAAGGCCGGCTCCCCGCTCGTTGGCGCGGCCGTCCACCTGCAGACCGAATTTCCCGGTGTCGGCACGGTCAACACCTTCGACATCCAGACGCAAGGCATCAACGAGTCCACCTGGACCACGCTGACCTATGACTTCACCGGCATCTCCACGGGAAGCATCTTCCGCATCCACTTCAACATGGCCGCCGGCGCCTTTGCCGGAGCGGGCGGAACGCTGCTGATCGACAACATCTCCCTCACCGGAACCGACAACAGCGGATCCGGTGGTGGTGACCCGGTGGCCACGTCCCCGACCGACAACGCGGCCGACCCCACGGCCGATGCCGCGGACGTCATCTCCATCTACGGTGACAGCTATACCAGCATCGCGACCAACCTGAATCCCGGATGGGGCCAGTCCGGCACGGTGACCGCGGACTTCGATCCGGGCACCGGCAACACCGTCATGCTGTACAGCAACTTCAACTACCAGGGCACGGACCTCACGGCCACCGACGCCTCCGGAAAGACGCACCTCCACATCGACGTGTGGGTCGCCGAAGGCACGAACCGCCTGCTGAAGGTCACACCAGTCAACAACGGTGGCGGCGCCGGCGAGTTTCTCGTCAGCGTGCCCCTCACGCCGGGCAGCTGGAACAGCGTGGACCTCGCGAAGTCCGACTTCACGGGCATGACCTGGGACAATGTCTTCCAGCTCAAATTCGACGGACAGTTCAATGCCGACGGCTCTGCCAACACGACGCCGTACGACGTCTACCTCGACAACATCTACTTCCACGGCACCGACACCGGTGGCGGCGATACCGGTGGTGGTGGCGACCCGGCCACGGTGGAGGTTACCATCAACGTCAACATGCAGAATGAGACGACCTCGACTGAGGGCGTGTACATCGCAGGCGGCCTCGACTTCGGCGTACCCGGAACGAATGCCATGAGCGACGCGGACGGTGACGACGTCTGGACGATCACCTTCACCCTTGCGTCGGGCTATACCGGCAACTACACGATCACCAACGGCGCGTGTGGCGACTGGTCCTGCAAGGAGAACATCGGAGGACAGGATTGTGCCGATGGCCCGTACAACGACCGCCTGTTGTCCAACATCACCGAGGACACGACGATCAACACCTGCTTCGGCGAGTGCAGTACGGACGGCACCTGCACCACGGCTCCGCCCCCGCCGCCCGCCAGTGGACCGACCGACAATGCGGCCGCGCCTACCCAGGATGCCGCCAACGTGGCTTCCATCTTCAGCGACAGCTATACCGACATCGCAACCAACTACAACCCCTTCTGGGGCCAGTCCGGTGCTTCGGGAGTGAACCCGGCCTTCGACCCCGGCGCGGGCAACCTCGTTCTCGCCTACCCCAACTTCAATTACCAGGGCACGGAATTGCCCGCGACGGACCTCTCCGAGATGGGCTATCTGCACGTGGACGTGTGGGTGGAAGCCGGAACGGACCGCCTCCTGAAGGTCACCCCCGTCAACAACGGAGTCGGCGGAAGTGGAGCCGCTGAGTTCCTGGTGAACGTGCCCCTGACGCCCGGTGCATGGAACAGCGTGGACCTGCCCCGCTCCGCCTTCACGGGCATGACATGGGACAACGTCTTCCAGATGAAGTTCGACGGCCAGTTCAACGGTGACGGCTCCGCCAATGGCACGCCGTACGACGTCTACCTGGACAACATCTACTTCTGGAAGGATCCGACAGCCGCCATCGCGGGCTGCATGGACCCGGCCGCCAACAACTACAACTCCGCCGCCACGGAGGACGACAACACGTGCAGCTACGACGTGACCTTCCGCGTGGACATGAACGCCCACACCGGCACCTTCGGTGTGGTCAACATCAACGGCTCGTTCAACGGCTGGTGCGGCGGATGCAACCCGCTGACGGACGCGGACCTCGATGGGGTGTGGGAAGTCACCCTGCCCCTGACGGAAGGCACGATCGAGTACAAGTTCACGCTCGACGGATGGACGGCCCAGGAGGAATTCCAGCCCGGCGGCCCCTGTACGTCGACGCTCGACGGCTACACCAACCGGACGCTGACCATCGACGGCGATGAGGACCTCGCGGTGGTCTGCTACAACAGCTGCTCGGCCTGCGCGGTCGTGACCGGCTGCACCGACTCGGCGGCCATCAACTACAGCAGTGAGGCTGCAGCCGACGACGGTTCCTGCCTCTACCCCGTCACCTTCCAGGTCGACATGAGCCAGTACGGACTCGCTGCGGGCGACATCGTCTACACGAACGGCGCGTACAACAGCTGGTGCGGCGACTGCAACCCGATGGCCGACGCGGACGGCGACGGCATCTGGACCGGCACGTTCAACCTGACGGCCGGCCAGCAGGAGTACAAATTCACGATCAACGGATGGTCGACGGACGAGCAGTTCGACGGCTCGGAGTCCTGCACGACGGACCCCGCCCAATACGTGAACCGCGTGACGACGATCAGCGGCGCCACGACCCTCCCGGTGGTGTGCTGGAACAGCTGCGACATCTGCTACGACATCAACAACACCACCGCCGGTACGGGCCACGCCACGCTGCAAGGCGCCATTGACGCCGCCTCTGCCGGCGATGCCATCGAAGTGGCCGCTGGGGTCACCCTTGCGGAAAGCATCACCATCGACAAGGGCCTTTCCATCAACGGCAATGGAAGCACCCTCGATGTTTCCGGCCTCGGTGTCGGCATCTCCATCGCCTCCGATGTGGACGGTGTGACCATTGACAACCTCACCATCGTGGGTGATGCGAGCACGTATTCTGGAATCACGGTCAACCCCGGCGCTTCCAACGTATCCCTCCTGAACAACAACATCAGCGGAATGGCCCTGTCCAATCCCGGCAACAGCTCGCCGCTCTCATACGGCATCCTGTGCTGGGGCAATGCGGACCCGATCAACCCACCCTCCAACATCCTGATCGATGGCAACGAGATCCACGGGGTGGCCGGCACCGCGATTTCGCTGGGAGACAACACCGAGAGCGTGACCATCTCCAACAACCATTTCCACAGCATCTCACAGGTGTTGGTCAATGGCGCTCCATGGTCCTCCGGGGTGGTGGCCGGACAGGCCAACAACCTGGCCATTTCCGGAAACGACATGGACGGACTGGGCTACGCTTCCGTCCTGACCGCCTGCACCGGCACGTCCTTGGACCAGAACCAATACACCGGTGGCACCTCCCTGATGTTGCTGGCCAGCCTGCCCAACAGTATCCTGCCGGATGCCGCGGACTGGTGGTCTCTGGAGGCCGCGGCCATCGGGTACATCTATTACTTCAACTCTGCAGCGGCCCTGGCGGCCACCGATGCCGGCCTGCAAGCCGTGGGCATTCCGACCGTCCTGTCCTCATCCAACCCCGGATGCCTGGATGCGACGGCCTGCAACTACGATGCTACCGCGCTGACCGAGGACGGCAGCTGCACCTACCCGGCGCACCCGAACTTCGATTGTGACGGCAATTGCCACAACGACGCGGACGGCGACGGCATCTGTGACGAACTCGAGGGCCTCATCCCCGAACTGGAGACGGCCTGCGGCCACGGCACGGTGTGGGACGCCACGCTCGGCCAGTGCATCATGGACGTGGGCTGCATCGGTGACGTCGACCTCGACGGCGCCGTGACGGCCACCGACCTGCTGTACCTGCTCGGCAACTTCGGCAGCTGGTGCCCGGGCTTCGGCCCCGACGGCGGCGAGTAAGATTTTCGGTTT
>CALKUW010000340.1 GCA_937996585.1 uncultured Flavobacteriales bacterium | reverse complement strand
CTCTCGTCGTAGAGGTAGGGGAAGGTGAATCCGTGCTCGGCCGCCAACGCGGTCATGTGTTCGGGGGCGTCCATCGGGTAGCCTTCGACGTCATTGCTCGAGATGGCCACCACATTGACCCCCTTCTCGCGGTACTCCGCGGCAAAGGACACGAATTCCTCGAGGATGTGCACCACGAAGGGGCAGTGGTTGCACATGAAGACGACGACGCTCGGACCGCCGGCCATCAGTTCATCGCGCCCCAGGACGCGGCCGCTGACGGTGTCGGGCAGGCTGAAATCGGGAGCTGTAAATCCCAGCGGAATCGAGGTGGTCGGGGTGCGGGCCATGTTGGCAACAAGCTAGCAACTGAACCGGGAATGGACATGATGGGAAGGCTTGGTCTTCGCATCCTTAGCCCGTTCCTTTGGGCCATGCGAATCCTGATGGTGATGGACGACCCGTTTCCGCCGGACCTGAGGGTCGAGCGGGAAGCCTTGGCGCTGATCGGCGCTGGTCACGCCGTCAGTATCGTCACCTTCCGGTCGGACCGCACGGAGCAAACGGTGTCCGACCACAAAGGCATCGAGGTCATCACCTTGCCGCTTAGGCGGTTCTGGTTCAAGATGTCCGCCTTGGCGTATACGCTTCCGCTCTACCACTGGCATCTCGCCCGACGCTTGTCCCACCTGCTGGAGGACCGCCGTTTCGATGTCCTGCACATCCACGATTTGCGGGTGGCGCGGGCGGCCCTGAGCGCCCGGCCCGACGGGTGCAGGGTGGTGTTGGACCTGCACGAGAACCGCCCGGAGATCATGCGCTTCTACAAGCACGTGCGCTCCTGGAAGGGCCGGCTGACCATCTTTCCCAAGCTGTGGGCCCGCTTCGAGCGGCGCTACATCCGGGCTTCAGACGCCACCATCGTGGTGACCCGGGAGGCCGAGGTGTGGTACCGTGAGCGCGGCATCGCGCCCCGTGGGGAGTTCTGGACTGTGCCGAATTACGCCGGTCGCGATTTCAACCCTGACCCCCAGCCCAGGTCCGCGCCTTCGGGACCGGTCCGGATGCTGTACATCGGCGATACCGGCGAGCGCCGGGGCCTGGGCATTGCCCTGCAGGCCATGCGCGACATGGAGGGTCGGGATGTGGAACTCGATGTCCTCGGCGATGGCACCTATCAGGGCGAAATCGAGCGCATGGTTCGGGATTGGGGGCTGGAAAACCGGGTCCGGCTCCACGGTTGGGTGGATCCCTCCACGTTCGATGCTCATCTCTCGAGGGCCGATGTCGGTATTTGTCCCATCCAGCGGAATCCCCACCACGACACGACTTACGCCAACAAGATTTTCCAGTACATGGCTTACGGCCTGCCTATCCTGGTCTCGGACTGTCCGTCGCAAGTGGCGGTGGTCGAAGCCCACGGGTGTGGTGCAGTCCACGTGGCTGACTCTCCGGCGGATTTCACAGCATCCCTGCAACGCATGGTTTCCAACGCCGAGAGGTACGAGGCGATGTCCCGCGCGGGCGTCGAGGCGACACGTAAGGAACGGAACTGGGAAGTGGTGGCCGAGCAGTTGGTGGCGCAGTACGCCTCACTGGACTCCGCCTGAGGCCAGCCGGTTGCGGTAGGTCCGCCAATAGTCCATCACGTCCTGGGCCAGCTTGGCATCGGCGTCGAACAGGGCCTCCTCCGTGGCGGGAAGGCGGCCGTTGGCGTGCAGCCACCGGCGGTAGGCCACCGGTGGCGAGGTTTTGAGCAACCGCCGGAATCCGGTGATCCGGGACTGGGCGTTGTTGGTCGGTGATCGGGCGGCGTCCCAATGGGGCTTCCATTGTCCAGCCAACGCCTCCATGCCCAAGGCTTCAGCCAGTCCGGGCCCCATGTCGGCGGCCGTATCCAAGGTCCAGTGCAGGTCGGACATCCGGTCCGCACGCTGGTTCCAATCGAGCCAATGCCACATGGCCTTGACCCGGAGCGGCGCCTTGTTCCACCAAGCCATATCGGACCGGGAGCGGGCGTCGGCGGTGATGAAGGCCCAGCTCGACTTGTTCATGGTCATCAGGCTGGGGATGGTCTTGACCGGGTCACGCAATTGGTGCCCAATGGCGCATTCGTCCACCGGCAGATCGCTTCGGGCCGGACCATAGGGAGAGGTCGGGAGGTCGGACACGAGGCACCAGGATGAAATCCCGCCCGGGTGCCATTCCTCGTGTCCCACATCGAGGCCGAGATCCTGGCAGACCTTGGCAAAGTGGTTGGTCCCGGACCGTCCGGTCCCTACGATGATCAGCTTGTCACGCTTCATCGGTCAGGACATAAGTGGAATGTTGTCTTTAGCATATGCGTAAAGGACAGCAGTTTGCTCATGGTACGTGCTTAATCGTTCAATTTGAGGCTTCTTCCGCAGGATTCCATTGGTTGCCGCATTCGAGGCACAACATCATGTCGCCATCCAGCATGACGTAGGGCCAAGCGCACAGGGGACAGGTCTCGTCTTCACCCATGGTTCAGGTCAATGGGCCGGTCAATGCCGCACCATGATCCGCTCCGTCATCCGGCCTTCCGCCGTTTCGCAGATCAACAGGTAGGCCCCATTAGGTAGGCCACCCAGGTCCGCCTCGACAACACCGTTGCGGGTACTGAAGTCAACGTCCAAGCTGCGGCCCAGGGGGTCAACCAGCGTCCAGCTGCTGCCGCCAATGCCGGTGATGCGAAGCCGACCGGTGGTCGGGTTGGGGAAGGCTCCGAGGCTCAGGCCGGCCTCCTCGACGCCGTTGACGACGGGCCCGAGGAAGTAGCGGGCGATGGCGAAGTCGTTGTTGGTCTGGGCGCTCATGCCCACGCAGACGACCTTGTTGTCGGGGGTGATGGCCATGCCGTTGGCGTC
>CALKUW010000339.1 GCA_937996585.1 uncultured Flavobacteriales bacterium | reverse complement strand
AGATCTACCTCGAGGGAACGGATGAGGAGAAGGAGGACCGCGGCATGCTGCCCCGGATGGAACAGGGTGCCCCGCTCGATCTCAAGGGCATGACCGCCATGGAGCGCTTCACCAAGCCGACGGCGCGCTTCAGCGAGGCCGCCCTCGTGAAGAAGCTCGAGGAACTGCAGATTGGACGCCCGTCCACCTACGCTTCCACCATCGCCACGATACAGAAGCGCGGATATGTGGTCAAAGAGGACCGCGAGGGCACGGAACGCGAATACCGTTCGCTCGTCCTGCAATCCGACGGCAGCGTCCTCGGCACCACCGAAAAGGAGATGGCCGGATCCGAGCGCAACAAAATGTTCCCGACGGACATCGGCATGGTGGTCACGGACTTCCTGCAGAAGCACTTCGCCTCCATCATGGATTTCCAGTTCACCGCCAAGGTGGAGCAGGAGTTCGACGACATCGCCGCCGGCAAGGACGATTGGCAGCGGATGGTGAAGGCCTTCTACACGCCGTTCAACGCCCAGATCCAGGACACCACCGAGAACGCCGACCGCGAGAGCGGCGAGCGCGAACTCGGGGTCGATCCCGCCACCGGCAAGATGGTGCTCGTGCGCATTGGCCGCTATGGCCCGCTCGCCCAGATTGGTGCACCGGACGACGAAGAAAAGCGTTTCGCCTCCCTTCTGAAGGGCCAGACGCTGGAGGGCATCACCCTGGAGGAGGCGCTCAAGCTGTTCGAGTTGCCCCGTGACCTGGGCCAGTTCGAGGACAAGAAGGTGGTCGCCGCCATCGGCCGCTTCGGCCCCTACGTGCGCCACGACGGCAAGTTCGTCAGCATCCCCAAGGACAGTGATTACACCCCTTACGACATCCCGCTCGATTACGCGGTGGAGATGATCAAGGTCAAGCGCGAAGCCGACGCCAAGGCCCTGCTCAAGACCTTCGACGAGGACCCTGACACACGCATCATCATGGGCCGCTGGGGACCGTACATCAAGGCCGGCAAGGACAACGTCAAGATCCCCAAGGGCGAGGAGGTCGACAGCATCGACTGGGCCCGCGTCCAGGAACTGAAGGCCGGCATCATCAAGGCCTTCGCCGAGGACGACAAGTGGACCATCCAACTGAAGGGCCGCCAGTATTACCTGGTTGCCGACAAGAAGTCGGTGCGCATCCCCGTCGGGGAGAAGATCCTCGAGATGGATTGGGCACGCGCTCAGGAAATCATCAAAGGCAAGGCGAAAAAGTCCCCCGCCAAGGCGAAAAAGTCCTGATTCCGACGGCTAGCTTGCCGTCATGGAATCCATCTTCGACTGGGTCGAGCCAACGGAAGCCGGCCTGTTCGACATCTCCGACGGCGTAGACCGCCTGAGGGACGTCCTGCGCATCCACCGCGCAGGGGAACGGCCCGACCTCGACGGATGCGTAGCCGCGATTGTCGGCGTCCTCGACCGCCGCGGCAGCGCCGACGGAGCCGAAACGGACCGGGCCGCGGAATGGGTGCGCGGCAAACTCTACGGCCTCACCGTCATGGAACGGCACGCCCCGGTCGCCGACATCGGCAACATCACCGCCGGGCATACCGAGGCCGACACCATGGCCGCCCTCGACGTCGTCTGTCAGGAGTTGATTGCACGCGGCATCATCCCCATCGTCATCGGCGGCTCGCAGGTCCTGACCATCCCCATGTACAAGGCCTTCGCCCCACAGAAGCGTCCCATCAACGTCAGCGTCATCGATGCCAAGGTGGACTTCGGTGGCGACCCCCAGCAGGTGGGCGGCGACAATTGGCTCAACCAACTCATCCTGCCCGAGGGCGGGCACCTGTTCGACCTCAACACCCTCGGCCATCAGCGCTACCTGGTGGACGGCGACACGCTCCAACTCATGTCGCGCATGCATTTCGACAACGTCCGGCTGGGCATGCTCCGCGCCGACCTGGCCTCGGCGGAGCCGGTGCTCCGTGACGCCGATCTGGTTTCCTTCGACCTGGGCGCCATCCGCGCCGCCGACCACCCGGCAACCCCGGACGTGCGGCCCAACGGCCTCAACGGGGAAGAGTTCTGTCAGCTGGCCCGCTACGCCGGCTACAGCGATCGGGTATCCGCCGTGGGCTTCTTCGAACACGACCCGTCACGGGATGGCGATGGCCGGGGAGGCCAACTCGTCGCCGAAGCCGTCTGGTGCCTGCTCGAAGGCATCATGCAGCGCATGGGAGACCATCCGCGTGGCCCCATCGAGGACTACCTGCAATACAGGGTCGTGCTCGAAGACGAGGACCATGAGGTCATATTCTACAAGAGCCCGCGCAGTGACCGCTGGTGGATGGACATCCCCACGCCGGGTGCCGGCAACCGCAAGGGGCGCATCCTGCTCGTGCCTTGCACTTACGAAGACTACCAGGCCGCAGCCAACGGGCAGCTCCCCGACCGATGGTGGCGCACCCAGCAGAAGCTGGCTTGACATCCCTCCAAACACCCTGGATTTCGGGTCATGTGCATAACGTATTTCCCGGAAGCACTGAATTTCAAGCTATTCACACGAAATCCACGATGAGACGGGGATAATGCAGTTTGTGGGCGCAATCCTGACCCAATTTCGGTATATTAGCCGCTCACCTTCGGGTGACTTTAGCAAGGAACCGTTTGAAAATCAGCTGATTGGAATGAATCG
>CALKUW010000338.1 GCA_937996585.1 uncultured Flavobacteriales bacterium | reverse complement strand
AACTGGGACGGAACCTGGATCGTGAGGACGGACTCCTCGAGCTTCACCGCCTTGATCGGAACGAACCACGTCTTGAAAGCCTGAGCACTGACATTGTCTTCGATGAAGGAGAGGCAGTTCGCCCAGACACTTTCGTGGTTCAGGTTCATGATGGTGTGGTTGTCGAAATGAAACGTTCATCGGAGAGACCCCGATGCCCCAAAGGAGGAAGGCAAATATTCCCGGAAGGTTCGATAAAAAAAAGCCCTGTGGGTCTTGATTTTTTCGAAAGTGCGTTCGCGGAATTGTCTGTCAAGATGGGGCAAAAATTCCGGGCGTTGATAACCCATCATCCACCGTAGAAAAAACGCCGCTCATCTGAATTTGACATCTGACACCACAGCGATTTCACGCCTTTTCAAATCCCGGATTTTTCAACATAGCAAAGCCTTCAAGGACAAACCCCACTCATGTCATCGCTTCCCATACCCTTTTTAGCGCGCTCCATGCCTTGTCTGCAACCAAATCCCAGGAATACGCCCTCGCTGAATCCCGAAAGTCAGACCGGTTGTCGCGTAAGGCGGACTGGAATGCCACACCCAGTTCCCGTCGATCACAAAGTTGATCGTTGGAAAAATGATCCGGATAGGCGAGTTCCCTCGGGGCGATCACGTGCAAACCGGCAGCGGCGGCCTCCAGAACGCTGATGCCGAAAAAATCGTGGTGAGCCGTGACAAGGGCGATGTCACCCGACCGCAGGACATTGAGGTATTCTGTGCGGGTACCACGGTAGCCCCAGACCAGTATTCGGTCAGCGTATCGTTCCCTCATTTCTACGAAAGCATCGGGCACCCGCTCGAACTGCTCACCCACCACCGCCAAACTGAATTCCAACCCAAGGGCTGCCGCTTCATCCAAACAGGACAGAAAGGCAGAAGGGCCCTTGTCGTATTCCCAACGGTGGTTCCACACCACCACAGGAGCGCCCTCACCGAACAGCGTCCCCCTGGGCCCATCACCAACGGCCATGATGTCCGCTTCGATGCCAATGGGCACCACCTCCGACCTCTCCTTTATCCTGGCAGCGACATCCACGGGTCTCGGCGCGGGAAAGGAGGAAATGAAACCGGGCAAGGCCTCCAAAAAGAGGTTGCGGTGGTAATGCGAGTTGAACCACACGGCATCCGCCAGCAATGCCCCGGACACATTCATGAAGGCATAATGCCCATCCCATTCCTTTACTGGACGTTCCGGGTGGGCGGGGAAGGTCAACTGGTTCTCGTGGAAATACAGGATGATCGGCTTGCATCGCTCACCCGGTGGCAATGCACTGCGGAGCTGTGCGACATCGAGCATGTCAGTCACGAGGAAGGCATCCACTCCCCGGTCAAACACCCCGGACGCTTTCATGCGCTCCACCAGCACCAGCGAGGCGGCATGCATACGCCATTTCCAGTGGCGGCCGGGCAGACTGAACACCTCCACCTCAAGCACTTCACCCACACGACCGGCCGCTAGGGGCCATTCACGGGCCATGCCATCCGCCCATTGGGCATGACTTCCCGCGTGGTATGGACTCAACAAGGCGACCCGCCGCATGCGTTCAAGGTACCTGAGGATCTTCTTTCTTCTCCTTGCGCTGAAACCACCTCCAACGCCTGCTCTTGCTTTCGCCACCGCCAAGGACATCAGAGAGGTTCGGCTCACCCGCATCCACCCAAGCAGAATACCAAAGGGAAGAGACACCCCGTATGGCTGACCGCCACCGTTCCTCGACCATGCCATCCAATGCCTCATCATAGGTACGGCACCATTCAACGGCCCGCTGTTGCTGCATGACCCCACCTCGTTCCTCGCGAACGACATCACCGCCTGCCCATGATGCGCTAACCCTGCGCTCTTCCGAAAGCACCTTCGCCACATGACCATGGCTTTCCATGACCACCTGCCAGGCCCAGCCATGAACATCCGGCACATATTCCACCGATTCCACGAGCAGCAGATCATACCCGCCACCAAACAGCTCGGGCAGCCGCGTCTCCCAGACCGAGTGCAGCCCTTCCTGCCCCGTCAATTGTCCGTTGTAGTTGAGCGTGGTGTGCAAAGGGACATGGGCATCCGCCACATAGTGCCCAAGGTCTGCAGCTGCACGAAGAATCGCCTGCCTATCCTTTTGGTCAAAGGCCTCTACAAGGCGGGCATGCGACCAACCGATCTGCCATGGCAACACGCCGTAGGCCCACAAGGTGTCCTCACAACAAGCGGCAGATGCTCGACTGAACCACGGCGCCGACCCCACTGTGTCCAAGCAGGAAAGGGCAGGGGCGTCGCGATCCAGGTAATGCCGCGGCGCCTCCCGTTCCACCGTGTGCTTCCGCTTGTCCGCATCAGTAGCATGCGCAGCCAGCCAATCCACCTCCTCCATCATCCAATGGCGCAAGGGGAGAGGCAGGGCTTCCGCAGCGGACCTGTTGATGTGTCGGTGAACGGAAAACCCCCATCCACTGCATACCATGACAATGAGGAGCAGCAATGGGACCTGCCAGGCCTTCAACGGGGCGGTCCCAATCAAGAACGCAAGTCCGTCACGATGCCCTTCTTGATCCTCCGGGAATCAATCAAAGCCCCCTCGTGAAGCACGGGCACCAGATTCACGGTATTGGGCGTCAGGCAATACTTGATGTCCTCGCCCAGATTCAGGTTGCGCAACCTCCGGCGGTGCGAAGAGGCTTTCAGGAAGGAGAAGATGTTGCCGCGGACGGCGAGGAACAGGTGTTTCGCTGCAATGGTGCTATCCTCCTCACTGCGGTAACGGGCGATGTCGATCAGATTGTCCGCGATGGCACCCGCACAGATGGTGTCCTCGAGGTTGAACTTGTCCTTCCATCCGGAGCAAAGGAGGAGGACATCCCCGGGCTGCTGCATCAACCAGGTACAAATCGCATCGAGGTTGTTGATGCTGCCAATGGCCACCTGCGGCATATCCCTTGCCATATCGATGGCCTTGGTTCCATTCGTGGTGGTCAGCGCCACGGTCTTTCCCGTGAGGGATCCATCCATGTACGCCCTCGGTGAATTGCCGAAATCGAATCCTTCCACGATTTGCCCGTTGCGCTCGGCAGCCGCCACACAACCCTCGGCTTGAAGCGCCCGGGCTTCCTCGACGGTGGGAACCGGAATGATGCGGTCGACACCATGAGCCAATCCTGTGCAGATGGCCGATGTAGCCCGCAGAACGTCGATGACCACGCAGGTCTCGAACTCATCCTTGTACAGCTCGAACTGCCTGGGCGAAAAACAAACTTCGACCCGCCTTTGCGGCCGCTCCATCTTCTCACTCCCCGTTGAAGTCTTCTCTGACATGCCTTAAAGAAAGGGAATACCGGTGACCTGCGCCTTCACGGCCTTGTTCCGGATGGAAATCCAGCAATCGGATCCCTTCTGGCTGAAACTATGAGACACCAGTCCCATGCCTATGGCCACCCCAAGGGAGGGCGATTGGGTTCCACTCGTCACCTCACCGATGACCTGACCGTCAGCATCGAGGATGGGGTAACCCTTCCTGGGGATGCCGCGCTCCATCATGGTGAAGCCGACCATCTTCTTTTCGGAACCCGCAGCCTTTACTGCTTCGACCGCTGCCTTGCCCCTGAATTCCGTCTTCCATCCCACCGTCCAGGAGAGGCCCGCTTCAACCGGATTGATATCCGGACCAATGTCATTGCCGTGGAGGCAGAATCCCTTTTCCAACCGCAACGTGTCTCGGGCACCCAGCCCACAGGGGACGAGGCCATGAGCTGCCCCAGCCTCCATCATCACCCGCCACAAGGCTGCTGCCTGCCCATTGGGCACATACCACTCGAATCCACGCTCACCCGTGTAGCCGGTGGCCCCCACCACGATCTCCACCCCTTCGAACATCACCGTTTTGTGGTGGTAGTATTTGAGGTCGCGCAAGGAATGCCCCATCGCTTCGGCGATGTCATCGGACTTGGGTCCTTGCAGGGCGAGCAGTGCCGTGGCATCGCTCGCATCGTTGAATGTCACGTCAGAAGGCAGGGTCGATTCCACGACCGACACCACCTTGCTCCGGTTGGCCGCGTTGACCACGACGAGGTAGCGGTCCTCGAAACCATAGACGAGCAAGTCCTCTACAATTCCGCCGTCTTCATTGAGCATGCACGTGTACATGGCCCGCCCAGGCGTGGCGCGGTCGACATCACCAGCAACGAGATATTGAAGGAAATCACGGGCGCCCGGTCCCGAGAACCACAGTTCACCCATGTGGCTCACGTCAAAGAGCCCGGCCACACTGCGAACAGCCTCATGTTCCGCACGCAGCCCCTCGTACTGGACGGGCATAGAAAAACCAGCGAACGGCACCATGCGCGCGCCGGCAGCAACATGCACTTCATGAAGGGGAGTGGTCGCCAGTTCCATCGTGACTTCTTCCATGCTTCAAAAGTAGCAGGGGGAGCGGCGCAGCGGCACATTCAGCATGCCCAAATCACAGCATTTGTGCACGTGTTGGGCGATATTTCGCCTGTGAACAGAAATGTCATCATTGCAGACCGGGCCGTCACCGCCATGGAGAGGATTGTCCGCCAACTGCAGGGGGCTTCCCTGATTGGGGCTGAAAGGGCCAAGGACGACATGGTATCCCGCATTCGTTCACTGGGAAGCAATGCCGCGCCCAGCGATTCCAGGAAAGCGCGTTTCGACTCACTTCCCGGTGACATTCGGAGTGTCCTGTCCCACAACCACAGGATCTACTACCTCGTGGAGGAACAGCGCATCGTAGTGCTCGACGTCATCCTGGATGCCGAAATCCACTCGGTGGAATAGGCTGAATCAATTTTCTGGCTTCAGGCCCCAGATGCAAGAGGGCGTCCAATATGCCCAACTTCTCGAACGGGATGTCGTGATGGCGACCTTCCCAGATGTGTGCCCAACGCGGGCTCAGGGATTCTCCCAATCCATCACCTTCCTGACCCACAGTAGCGACCATCGGTTCCCAAGGCGGGCTGGCATCCTGCGGTACAGCAATGTCAAGCCAATCTGACGCCCACTGCAAGGTCGCACGGTTCCATTCCCCCAATGTCGCGCCCCCTTCAAGGAACAAGGACTCCAGCTCCGGTGCCATCTCCTCAAAGAAGGGCGAACGGCCATAGGCGGACCGGATGGCCTGCCATGCCTTTCGGTCGGCATCACCTGTCACGCGCAAGGTCTGGTCCTGTGGGCGGGGAGTACCGCCCCTTCGTTCGACGGGTACGGAACAGCATTCAGGTCCATTTGAGGTCATGATCCAGTACCGGTTTCGGAAAGACCGCTTCTGGTAGTGCTCGTGTACGTCCAAGGTGAAACTGCCTTCCCGTGCCGCGCCCCACCAGACGAGGGGAGGAAAGGGGCATAGGGGAAGGCGGGACGGGACAATGGTCACCGGACGGCCTTGAACATCCGGTCCCAGCGGATGCCGGACTCGCCATGTTGCGCCTCATTCATCTTGCTGAACCAGGTGAAGGACGCGCGACCCACCACGTGATCCTCGGGCACGAAGCCCCAGTATCTGCTGTCCGCCGAACTGTGACGGTTGTCTCCCATCAGCCAGTAATACCCCTGCTCGAAGGTGTAGGACGTTGCCGGCTCTCCATCGATCATCACCACGCCATCCCGTTGCTGCAAGGTGTGACCCTCGTATGCCGTGATCACCCTGCGGTACAACGCGAGGTTGCGTGGTGTCAATTCAACGGTCTCACCGGCTTCAGGTAGGTGAATGGGGCCGTAGTCGTCGAGGTCCCAGGAGCCGAAGTCGAACGCATTGGTATTCGGGTACATGTCCAGGGTGCCGCGACGCGTGGACGAATCGAAGATCTGCACCTCCGCCACGAGCCCTTGCTCCACCAGCATTTCTGCCTCATCCTCACGCAACGCCATGATGTAGGTGCCGCCACCGGCTTTGCCCTGAATGTCGATATCGGTCAGACCGAGGCGCTCACGGATGATGCGCAAATCAGCCTCGCGCTTCAGCCGGACGCGATAGTTGAACTGCAATCCCGGAGGGGAAACCACTTCGACACCGTCGATGACCAGTTTCCGGTCCACAATGGCCAGATCCTCACCCGGCAGACCCACGCAGCGTTTGACATAGTGCTCCTTCTTGTCGACAGGCCGGGCCTTGATGCCGTGCGTGCGCTGCCAATCCCGTCGCGACATCGCATTGTACTTCCCGCGATCCTTCTCGTACTCGACAGGATCGCCTCCGGCAAAAGCCATGCCCCGTTGGCGCACGAGCGCATGGTAATCATGACCTGCCAGGTAGGCGTCCACAATGATGGAATCCCCGTTGGGGAAGTTGAAGACGACGGCATCATAGCGGTCCACGTCCCCGAAGCCCGGCAGGCGGCTGTACGGGATCTGCACCCAATCGAGGTAGCTGTTGTTCAGCTTCGTACCGGGAATGGCATTGTGGACGAACGGCAGGGACAAAGGCGTTTCCGGAACCTTCGGGCCGTAACTCATCTTGCTCACAACGAGGTAATCCCCAACCAGCATACTGTCCTCCATCGAGGCCGTCGGAATGGTGAAGGCCTCGAACACATATCCGCGGATCAGGGATGCCACGACGGTGGCCCACAGAATGGCTTCTCCCCATTCGCGCATGATGCCCTTCTTCACGTTTGTCCAATCCCGCGGTCCCATGAATTCGGCATCATCGGCATAAGACAGCCAAGGCAGTGCACCCCAGGGCAGGGCACCGAACAGCCATTGCATTCCCGTCGAACGCTTGCCGAAAGCCAGCCCGATTTCCACGTGAAGGATGGAGGCCATCAACAAATTCGGCCCCGGGAAAAGCAAGGGGACAATCCAATGCTTAGGACGCTTCAACATACCAAGCAGGGTCCAATAGTTCAGTCCAGGTACGAATCCATGCCACGCGGTCAGCCCCGCACGGGAGAACAACCGAGGCAGCACCGCCATATGGACCAGCGGCAGGGACAACAGCAGAATCAAGGGGATGCTCATGGAATGTGGGTCAGTGCTGACGGCAATCTGAACGCAATATCAACCCCAAAAGTCTTCCGGACCGAAAATCCGGTTGTGGGGTCCTGGGTGGGCCACGAGCCATTCCGCAGCGCCAACGGCACCGTGCGCGAAACCATGACGACCAAAGGCACTGTGCCTCAGTTGAATGCTGTCTGTGGCACTTCTCCAATCCACGCTGTGGGTGCCGGGAACACCCGCCAAACGTTCAGCCGCAATAGACACCTCTGGCCACCCGGCACCGGTCAGGTCTTCAGCCAAGGTCTTGGCCGTACCACTCGGGGCATCTCGTTTGCCCGTATGGTGCACCTCGTGAATGGAAGGGGTGAAGTCTTCCGCGCTGCGCATGACATCCGAAACAGAGGCGAGGGCCTTCCTGAACAAGTAGACCGCCCGCGAGAAATTCGAAGCCCAAACCAGGGCGTGACCTGCTGAGGCCGTTGCCTCTTCCACGGCGGCACGGTCCGCATCCCAACCCGTCGTGCCGCTCACAAGGGGCAAATGCCTTTCTCGACAGGCCGCCATGACGTCCACGGCGCTTTCCGGCGACGTGAATTCAATGGCCACATCTGCTGGCGGCCATGTTGGATGCTGCACATCGGCCCGCCCGAATACGGCCACCACGTCGTGCCCCCGGGAACGGGCAGCCTGTTCGACCGCCTGGCCCATACGACCCGCACCGATGATGAGGATCCTCAAGTTTTGGGGTGCTGACCCACTCATTTCGTTCTTCGTTGTTCTACGGGCAGGGTACGAGTAAAGGTCAAGCCTACGTGGGCTCCTGTACCGGGCATCCAGCCGAGATCCTCGGAAACATCAAAGCCCAACAGGTGGGCATCGACATGGGCATCCACGACCTGCGCGCCCCACAGCAACGCAAACGTCAGGATGGACTGCTCGAGGTTGGACCGATGGAAATCCCGCCGATCCAAGACCTGTTGGGCATCGAAAGACGTCTCGTACACCGTTTCCGGGTCATCATCCGTCATGGCGAGGTAACCATCCCGGTATTCCTTGTACTGACCACCCTCTGTCTGGATGAAATAGCCGCTCGTCCCCAACGCCCCCCAGACCAAGGGCACCTTCCACCATTTGCCGTTGTCAATCTGGCCCCATCCCGGAACCACGGCACTGTGCCACGTGGTTCGGGAAATCCTGGCCTTTCGTTCCGCCTCCGACTCAGCCACCTGCCCTTGCATCAACAGAGGCGCGGCCCAGAAGAGGAACAAGGAACATACCGAAAGGGGCCGCACCATCAACGGGCACCGAGTTCGTCCAGCAACTGTTGCAGGTCGTCCGCATCCTGGAAGTACAACTCAATGCGGCCGGCACCATCCTCCCTGGCCTTCACATCGAGGGAACGGCCAGAAAACCGGTTCCTGAGGTGGGCGCGCATGGTCTGCATCTGCAGGCTGAGGGCCGCGGCCTTGGCGGTCTTACGGGAGGGCTTGCGTCCCAGCATCTCGCTGGCTTCGCGCTCCGTCTGCCGGACGTTCAATCCCTTGTCGAGGATACGCCGGAACAGCGCCTTTTGGTTGCGGGGCTCCTGCAGGCCCGCAAGAACCCGGGCGTGGCCGAAACTCAAATGGCCTGCCGCCACGGATTGCTGAACATCCGCTGGCAACCCGAGCAGCCGGATGTAATTGGCCACGGTCGAACGCTGCTTTCCGACCCGGGCAGCCAATTCCTCCTGGGTCAGCGAACACTCCTCCATCAGTCGCCGAAAACTGATGGCCACCTCGATTGCATCGAGGTCTTCGCGCTGGATGTTCTCGACCAACGCCATTTCGAGCATCTCCTGGTCATTGGCCTCCCTGACGTAGGCCGGGACATGGTCGAGCTCCGCGATCTGCGACGCCCGGAAACGGCGTTCACCGGAGATGAGCTGATACTTCGCCGCGCTCATCCGGCGCACCGTCAAAGGTTGGATGATCCCCAAGGCTTTGATGCTGTCCGCCAACTCATCCAATGCAAACGCTTCAAACGTCCGGCGCGGCTGGTCCGGATTGGCTTCGATAGCGGAGATGGGAAGCAGTGCGACCCGGCCCGCCATGTCCACTGCAGGCTCTCCAGCAGCGGAGCCCTTTGGCTTCTTTGCAGTTTCTGGCGCAGAAGAAGCTCCAGACTGCTGTGCCTCGAGAAGGGCACTCAGCCCTCGCCCCAATGCCGGCTTCTTTGATTTCTTGGACATGCCCGGCAGATCAGTTCAGTCCGACCTGCGCATCGCCCTGTTCGGCCGCAGCCATCCCGGCCTCCGCATCGATGAACTTCTCCGCGTTGGGCAGCTTCGTCAAATCATTCTTCTGCAGGATCTCCCGTGCGAGGTTCAGGTAGTTGATGGCCCCCTTGCAGGAGGCGTCGTGCATTACGATGGTCTCCCCATGGCTGGGTGCCTCACCGAGCCTCGTATTGCGGTGGATCAGGGTGTCGAACACCATATCCCGGAAATGCATCCGGACTTCCTCCACCACCTGATTGGACAGGCGAAGACGGGTATCGTACATGGTCAGCAGGATGCCCTCGATTCCGAGGTTTTCATTCAACCCGCCCTGCACGATCTTGACCGTGTTCAGCAGCTTACCCAGGCCTTCCAACGCGAAGTATTCGCACTGGACAGGGATGATGACGCTGTCGGCAGCGGTCAGCGCATTGAGGGTGATCAGGCCGAGGGAAGGAGAGCAGTCGATGAGGATGAAGTCGAATTCATCGCGCAAGGGCTCCAGTGCAGCGCGCATGCGGCTCTCGCGCTCCGCTTCTCCAATCAGCTCAATCTCAGCACCGACAAGGTCGATGTGTGAAGGAAGCAGCCAGAGGTTGGGGTTGCCCGTCTCCACGATGGACCCCTTCGCATCCAATCCTTCAACCAGACACTGGTAGGTTCCGGTCTGCACGGATTTGGGGTCCACGCCCACACCAGAGCTCGAATTGGCCTGCGGGTCGGCATCGACCAGCAGTGTCCGGTATTCGAGGGCACCCAGGCTGGCACCGAGGTTGATGGCGGTAGTCGTCTTGCCGACGCCGCCTTTCTGGTTTGCTATGGCGATGATCTTGCCCATGTTCAAATTGCGTTTTCAAGCACCCTCCTCATGACTCAAATGTGCTGTTCTCCTCCATCATACCCAACGGTCCAGATGGCCTCATTCTTGTCATTGGCAATGAAACGAGAGGTCCCATGGCGGTGAACCTCAAAGATAGCCGGGGCACCCCCGCAGGTACCCACGATTTATCCACACGGAACCCCGCCCATATGCGGGGTGATCAGGTCACAAATCGTCGAAACGGACATCCTGTCCGTCTGCCTCCGAAGCCCCCCGGTCAGGCCCATGGTGCTCACCAGACTGGTAACCATCAGTTCCCTGGAGCTCACTGATTTTCTCTAGCGAGTCCCGCAAACCGTCACTGAATTTTTCGAAATCCTCCTTGTACAGAAAGAGCTTGTGCTTGCTGTAGGTCACGTCCCCGGAAGCGTGCGTCTGGCGCTTGCTTTCCGTGATGGTGAGGTACAGGTCCTTGCCCCGAGTGGCGCGGATATCGAAGAAGTAGGTTCGCTTGCCCGCCTTGACGGCAATGGTGTGCACGTCTTCCTCCCGACGGTCATTCCGTCCCCAGTTCGATTGGTTGCGATCGCCTTCCATGTTTCCGATTTGGTTTCGAAAAGGTAAGCAGAAACCAATACGACCTACCTGAACAATTGAATCTGACCGGAATAGGTCGCCGGAATGCGCAGCTGGTCCTCCAGGTAGACATGGAACAGGTAGAAACCGTCCGGGGCGTAGTGCTCACCTCCTTTGACATTACCAACCCAGGCCTCATCGACATCAGTAGTACGGAAGATGACCTCGCCCCAGCGATTGTAGACGCTGCACTCATAGGCGGCCAAACCGGTCGCTACTGGTTTCCACGCGTCGTTGATGCCATCATTGTTGGGCGTGAAACTGCTGGGGGCATAGAACAGGGTGCCATTGACACCTACTTCACCTGTTGCGACATCGGTGCAGCCGAATTCATTCACCACCGTCTGCGTCACTGTGAATGCCCCTGCTTGCTGGAACAGGTATGTGCCATCAGACTCGGTGGTCGACCCGCCATCTCCGAAATTGTAGAAATGCTGAACGGCATTCGAACTCAAATCCTCGAAACGGACCAATGGCTCGAGGATGTCCACCAGGGTGGGCTCGATGGTGAACCCCGCCTCAGGCTCGGGGTACACTTCCACGAATGAGGATTGTGTGCTCGTCAATTGCTGGACACAGTATCCGCTGGTGCTCATGTCCAAGGTCACGGTATAGTTGCCCGGCAATGCGTAGACGTGCGTTGGATTCGGCAGCGTGGAAGTCGTCCCATCCCCGAAATTCCAACTGTACGAAGCGCCTGTCTCCGTCTGCGACAGGTTCTGGAAACTGACCGGCAGTGGGGGACATCCCGTCGCAGGTCCGCCCGTAAAGCCAATGCTGGGGTCGAACAGGACTTCCAGTTCAGCTTCGAAATCCCGTTCGCAGCCCTCGGCAGTCACCACAACCTCCACAGGGTAGGTGCCGGGCTCTGGGAATGTCAGGCCATTGACGGATGCGCCGTTTGCAGAGACTGCCGACCCCGACCCGAAATCCCAGGCAATGACGGCATTGGGATCCGTGACCCCGACCACTTCCAGGCTGAAGCTGTGCTCATCGAAACACTCGGGATCCGGGGTGTCGAAAAACGGCTCAAGCAACCAGGCAATCTCATAAAAGGAGCTGGTCGTATCCGGGCACTGGAAATCGCCAAGCGCCACCAGTTGGACCTCATAGGTGCCCGGACCGGGATAGGTCCAGGTGGGAAAGGCGTCGTAACTGACATCGGCATTGCCCGGCTCACCAAACGTCCAGATGTAACCCAGGGCATTGCTGCTGTTGTTGTCGAAGTCGACCGTGAAGCCCGAACAGAAATCCTCCTGCGCAGCAATCGAAGCCGTGGGTGCCGTCGGCGGGGTCCAATCCAACACACCGCTGCCCACACAGCCATCCTGCACCACGGTCAACTGTGCTTCGACCAATTCAGCTGTCGGGAAGGCAATCTGGGAGGGGGCTTCCAGATTGGAAACGGGGGTGCTGGCGAGCGCACCGAAATCCCATTGGAAGGTCGCGTTGGGGTAGGCGTCCACCGTACCGAAATCGTAGGCCGGTATGCCCGCAGGACACTCGAAGTCCGTCACCACCAATTCGGGCTCGACCGGCTCGTACACCTCATAGATGGACGTGGAGGTGTCCGCACAGGGCCACCCCGGATTGGCGATCAGGGTCACGGTGTAGGTTCCGGGCTCCGGAAACGTGTAGGAGGGGAAGGCGAGATTGGACGTATCCGATGCAATCCCCGGAACACCAAAATCCCAATGGAAGAAGGTGGCATTGATCGAGTACTGCTGGAAATCGATGGTCTCCCCAATGCACAGCTGGCTGCCGGTCTGGTTCGCCACAAGAGAGGAAATGTTCGGGTCACAGACCGTCACATTGAATTGGAAATCACGGTTGGACGTGCTGAGCAGGACACCATCCCGCCATTCTTCCACACAGATGCCGATGACGTACTGCCCTGCGGTTGTCGGCATGCCCGTGATGAAACCGGTCAAGGGATCAATGGCCATGGCTGGGTCCGCATCCAGGGGGTAGGTGGCCGAATAGCCAGGCGCCCAATTCACATCGGTGTAGGGCGGACCATTGGGCGGATCCGGAGCCGGCTGATTCGGCGTACCCCCGAACATGGGGGAACAAAAGGTATAGGCCAAACTGTCTCCGTCGGCATCCGTCGCACTGTGGTCAAAGAAGAAATCGAACCCGGCACACAGCGCTACAGGAGGAAGGCTGTTCCACACAGGACTGCTGTTGGGATCGGTGGTGTCGTTCGTTCCCGGAATCTGCGTTGTGAACGTCGCTCCGGCGTCATCCGGGTTGTTCAGGTTGATGATGGAAGGATTCCGACAGCAACGCTGGTAACTCAAGGTGAATCCGTTGGGCGATGTGCCGATGTCCACCACCTGTTGGTACACGGCCTGTTCCACGCACACCGAGGGCGGCGGGGTACCACAGGGATTTTCGAGGTACACCGGCACCTCATCGACATTCTGGAAGGACAGCGGAATGTTGACCACGTCAACCAACTGACCGTTGGAATTGAAGATGCCCACGGACGCCGCATTGTCGAACCCGGTATTGTTGGCATTGGCCGGACCGCAGTCGCGATAGACGACAAGCCGTATCCGGTAAGATCCTCCCCCGAGGTCCTCATAACTGATCTCACCACCCACGATGTGGGTTGCCATCGCCATGAAGCTCCAAGCCAGGAGCATCGCGGTCATGATCAGCTTGTTGATCTTCATGCAGGTCAATGCGGTCAAACAATTTAACTCCTCACAGGGCACAAGGTTGCGCTTCTCACAATATTCCCTCCGATG
>CALKUW010000337.1 GCA_937996585.1 uncultured Flavobacteriales bacterium | reverse complement strand
GCAGACCGGGATCCCCCTGCCGGAGGAGTCGGTGGCGGTGCTGCGGGAGCTGGCGGAGAGGGCGGGGCTTGCGGCCCCGGAGCCGGTGCGGTGACCGAGGCTGAAGGGCGACTGGCCAGGGACAGCGTCCAGTCCGTGGGGGGGGCCGGTGCTCCCACGTACGACGTAGCCGGCAAAAAATCCGGCGGGCACTAGGTGAGGGACTGGATTGACAGATCTGAAAAGCCGTGGTAAAAGTACCCTACGCACCTGGTAAATCGATTCAGTGAAGAAGCCCGTAAAAACCCTCTGCGGAGGGCGGTGGTTTGTCCCGGCGCCGGTCCGTTCCACCTACCGTAAAGGACGTCGCGCGAAAAGCCGGAGTTTCTCCGGCTACGGTTTCGATGGTCCTCAACAACAGGGCCAGCGTGTCTCTGGCGGTCCGCGGCCGCGTGCTGGCTGCAGTCAGAGAGCTCGGTTACCGACCTGACCTCATGGCGCGCGCATTGCGCACGCGTCGTAGCGCCTCTATCGGTCTTCTGTTATCGGACATCCGCAATCCGTTCTTCGGGGACATTGCTCGCGGAGTCGAGGATCGCGCACGCGATGCCGGCTATGCAGTAATTTTCACCAACACGGATGCGGATCCCGATGCGGAGATTCGGGGGGTCTATGGGCTGGCCTCTCGTCGCATCGACGGGCTGGTTCTCACGTCCATACGCACGACAAGCCCGCCGGAGGTATACCAGCGACTCGGGATTCCTGTTGTTCTGGTCAACCGGCGGGCAGATCATCTTGGGTGTGATTTTGTGGGCATCGACAATGTGAAGGCAGGACGGGACGCCGCTCTTCACCTCGTCTGGCACGGACGGCGGCGCCTCGCGCACATCCGCGGCCTCCCGGGGTCGACGGCCAGTGAGGATCGAGTCACGGGCTACCGCCAAGCGCTGGAGGAGGCCGGGCTTGCATTCTGTGACTCGCTGGTAATCACCGGTGACCTTAGCTTCAAGTCCGGCTACGAAGCGGGGCTCGAACTGGGACGGCGTCGGCCCCTGCCGGATGGCGTGATTGCCGGGAATGACTTGATGGCTATTGGCGCCATGGAGGCCTTGCGAAGCTTGGGGATTCGCGTCGGGGAAGACGTGGCGGTGATGGGAGTTGATGATATCTGGGTGAGTTCGCTCCCCGGTGTATCTCTGAGCACGGTCAGGCAACCGCGCTACGAGATGGGCGTCAAGGGGTGCGAGCTTCTCCTAGCGCGAATAGAGCAGCCGCGTCGGGGAGCGGTGAGGCTGATTCTGGATCATGAGTTGGTTTTGCGAGGAAGCTGTGGCTGTGGGGTCTACGGGAGGAAGAGTGTGTAGCGGGCCGAGCCGGTTGATGCCGATCGGGAGGGGGAAGCTTGGGGCGTGGTGTCTGAGGCGACGATCTGTGAGATGGTGGGTCAGGGCGGTACGGGAGACGGAGGCGGAACACTAGTAAGAAAGGGAAGGCGCAGGGGCAGGACGCGCTCCATGCGCCCGGGCGTGTACTGAGCAGTTGGGTTAGACCGAGGCGGAGGGGTTTCGGGGCGCGGGGTCGAGGGCGAGATGGCGAGTGGTTATCCGGGGCGTGGGGAGAAAACGAGATGGGTACTGTGGGTGGGATGACCAGACTGGAGAAAGGGAGGCAGCTGCAGTGCGAGAGCTGACACCGCGTCTCTTCAGCGCGCCCGGCCGTGTCGTGTTCGGAGAGGGCGCGCTGTGGGAGGCAGGGCGACTGTTGAGCGAGTTGGGCGTTCGGGGCGGAAAGATCGTGATCGTGACTGACGCGACGGTTTCTGGCTTGGGGCTGTCACGACGACTGTCCGATGTGCTAGAAAGAGCTGGTTTCCCTACAGTGGAGTTTTCGCAGATACGCGGTGAGCCGTCCCTGGAGATCGTGGAACAGGTGGTGGGAGCGGCTCGCATGGAAGATCCAGCTGCAGTTGTCGGCATCGGGGGGGGTAGCGCGCTGGATAGTGCGAAGCTGGTTGCGGCCCTTCTGACGAACGAGGGAACCGTAGCGGATGCCCTACGGGATCCTAGCTTGTTGCGTCACCCGGCGCGGCCACTTGTCCTGGTTCCTACTACAGCCGGGACAGGAGCGGAGGCGACGCGTAACGCGGTGGTGATTCGGGAAGGTCGGAAGGCATTTCTCGGGAGTCCGCACCTCGTACCCGCGGTCGCTGTGTTGGATCCAGAGCTTACCGTTACCCTGCCGCGGGATGTCACCGCCTTCACGGGAATGGATGCGCTGAGCCACTGCGTAGAGGCGATCCTGTCCACCAATGGTAACGCCCTTACGGATGCTGTCGCGCTCCAAGGGATGCGACTTGTGCGGGCGTATCTGCCTCGGGCTGTGGAAAACGGTTCGGACCTGGAGGCGCGAGGGAACATGCTGGTAGCAGCTTTCCTGGGCGGCCTGGCGGTGAATGCAGGCATGGTCGTGGGCCACTCCATAGCGTACACGTTGGCGAATCATCTAGGGCTTCCCCACGGTCTGTCGTGTGCCCTTGCTCTTCCATACGCCATGGAGTATAACGCTCGGGCGGCTTCTGACCGGCTGACTTGGATCGCGGAGGTTTTTGGTGCTGGGTCCGAACCGGAAGCAGCTGTCGAAGTGGTCCGAGCGCTGTCCAGGCTGGTCGGGATTCCTGTAGCGTGGCGGGACCTCGGGCTCGCCAGGAATGTTCTACCGGAGCTGGTCGAGGAGTGTCTGTCGAGGTACCCTAGGCCGAATAACCCGCGTCCCTTAGAGCGCGCGTCCCTGCTGGGGCTCTACGAGGCCGGCTGGCGGGGTGAACCGTACCGGGAGCAAGCGGGATGAAGATTGAGAGCGTCGCAAGCCGCGCCGTATTCGTGCCGCTGGAGCGACCGGTGGCGTTTTCCACCCGAGAGATTCAGGGCCGGTGGTACACACTGGTCCAGGTGGCCGCGGGTGGGCTGACGGGCGTGGGCTTTTGCCTCGGCGGGCCTGTCGTGTCCGCGTCCATTCGGCACTGGCTCCGGCCCCTGCTGGAGGGTCAGGATTTCTTTGCGACGGAGTGGCTTTGGGATCGTATGTATCGCCAGACGCTGTTGGAGGGCAGGCGCGGGGCGGTGCTGCGAGCGATTAGTGCGGTCGACATCGCGCTGTGGGATCTCAAAGGGAAGGCCACGGGACTGCCGCTATATCGCCTATTAGGCGGATCTCGCCATCCGGTGCCCGCGTACGCAAGCGGGGGGTACTACGCGGAGGGGAAGAGTCCAACACATTTAGCGGAGGAAGTTGCGGGATACGTGGGGCAGGGGTTCCGGGCTGTGAAGATCAAGGTCGGACGGGAGCGAGACCTTAAAGCGGAGGCCGCCCGGGTAGCGGCGGTTCGGGATGCTATCGGACCGGACGTGGCACTTTTCCTGGATGCCAACAATGCGTGGCCAGACGCCGCCACAGCCGTCCGATACATCCGGGCCTTCGAAGCCTACGGCATCGGGTGGATTGAGGAGCCGGTGATGCCGGATAACCTGGTACAGAGTGCGGCTGTGGCAGATCACGTGACGGTCCCGGTGGCGACGGGTGAGATCGAGGCCACGCGGTGGGGTTTCAGGGCAGTGATCGAGGCGCGAGCGGCCCAGGTATTACAGCCTGACGCTGCGGTGTGCGGGGGCGTTACCGAGTGGGTGCGGATTGCAGCTCTCGCAGCAGCGTTTGACCTTCCGGTGGCTCCCCATTGGTTCAGCGATCTTCACTGCCATCTGGTTGCGGCTACGCCGAACGCAACGTGGGTGGAGTATTTTCCGGACACGAGCGTTCTGAATATTTGGAGGCTGGTGCGGGAACCGGTTCTTGCACGGGACGGGTTGATAGTCCCGCCGGACCGACCGGGACATGGAATCGAGTTGGACCGGGATGCTGTCGAGCGGTATGCCCAGGAACCGTGGACTTAAGTGTACAGCCTAGGGGAGGTGAAGGGAATGCGATTCCGAGCAGCTGGTTTGTTGTTGGTGGCCATGGCCGTGCTGGTTACAATGCCGGCAACGGCGCAGGTTACGGAGATCCCGGTCGGGATCATTTACCCCCGTACAGGCGAACTAGCCCGGATGGGCGAGACGGTGGTCCAGGCGTCCTTGATGGCTGCGGAAGACATCAACGCGGCTGGTGGCATCAAGTCGCTCGGGGGGGCCAGGATCCGGCCCATTGTGGCGGACAATCGGAGCGATCCCACTATGCAGCGGACGGAGACGGAGCGGGTCATCACGAGATTCCGGCCTGTAGCGATCAACGGCAGTTACGCTAGCTCCCTGACGCTGGTGGGCACAGAAGTAGCCGAACGACTGCGGGTCCCGTGGGTGACCGGATCGATCGCTGACCCGATTACCGGACGGGGTTTCAGGTACGTGTTTCAGGTATCGCCGAAGGCGAGCATGTTTGGCCGGATGCAGGTGGATTTCGCAGCCGAGCTACTTCGAGACGCGCGGGCAGGCGGGCGACGGAAGGTGGCAATCCTGTATGAGGACACGGCCTACGGGACTTCGACATCGAAGGGACTGCTCGACCGGTCGCGGGAGCTTGGCCTTGAGGTTACGCTCTACGAGTCGTACAAGTTCGGGATCACTGACGCGGCTCCTCTTGTGACGAAGGTACGGGCGTCCGGGGCGGAGATTCTGTTCCCGGTGAGCTACCTTACGGACGCTATCCTCATCATCAAAACGCTCAAGGAGCAGGGAGTCAACGTGGTGCTGATTGGGGGCGGGGCTGGCTACCTGATGCCGGAGTTTTACCAGGGATTGGGGCGCCTTGCGGAGGGTGTGTTCAGTGTGGGCTCCTGGAACTGGGATCTCCCGTACCCGCCGGTGAAGGGCATTGCCGAGCGGTACAAGCGGCGGGTCGGGGAGTTCATCCAGGAGCATGCGGGGGAGGGCTATGCCATTATGTGGATCATTGCTAACGCGTTGGAGCGTGCGGCCTCGGTGGATCCGCAGAGGGTCCGGGATGCTCTAGCGCGCACTGATCTGAGGCCTCCACACCCGGGTGCGATCATGCCGGGAGGCTGCATCCGGTTCGACGCGACCGGATGGAACAGTTGCGTGCATCCGGTGATGGTGCAGTGGCAGGATGGCGAGCTTCGGACGGTGTGGCCGGCGGCAGTGGCCAGAGTTCGTCCTAGGCTACCTTGGTAGCGCAGCAGGGGGCATAGGGAGGATCCGCCTACCGCTTTCCGGAGGAATGAGGGATGCACCCTGAGATCGTCCTGCAGGCGCTGGTGAACGGCGTGCTCATGGGCGGAGTGTACAGCCTGGTAAGCATCGGCCTAACGCTGATCTTCGGAGTGGTACGCATCGTGAACTTTGCACATGGCGAGTTCCTGATGGCCGGAATGTACCTCACGTATTGGTTATGGGTTTTGACGCGGCTGGATCCGGTGGCGGCGGCGCTAGTGACCATGCCTGTGCTCGGTGGCTTCGGCTTATTGTTGTTTCGGGTGTTGATCGGAAGAGTGCTGGGAGCGCCGGATCTGGCGCAGATTTTTCTGACGGTGGCGATCAGCCTTGTGCTGCAAAACCTTGCCCTCCTCCTGTTTACGGCCAACTATCGGTCGGTGACGGTCGAGTACGCCACGGCGGCGTTGCGGGTGGGTGGAGTAGCGTTCAGCGTGGCGCGGCTGATCGCTTTTGGGGTTGCCGTGGTGCTGAGTTTTCTGACTGGTGTTTTTTTAACGCGGACCGATCTGGGTCGGGCTATGCGGGCAGTCGCGCAGGATCGGGAGGCTGCGGTGCTTTTGGGAATCGATCCGAACAGGATCTACGGGATGGCGGTAGCGCTGGGGGCCGCACTGGCGGCGGCGGGGGGGAGCGTGATCATGCCGTACTTTTACGTGTTCCCGACTGTGGGCGCGTCATTCGTGCTCATGGCGTTCATAGTCGTGATCATGGGCGGGCTGGGCAATGTGACCGGCGCGTTTCTGGGGGGCCTGATTATGGGCGTGGCAGAGTCATTTGGAATCCTCTTGGTGGGGGGTCATGGGGGGGTTATGGTAGGGTTCCTGGTGCTCGTGCTGGTGCTGATGATACGGCCGCACGGGTTGCTGGCGGCGCCAAAGGGCTAGGCGGTCATGCGGGAAGCGCCGGTCGCTGGTGAGGGACGGCTCCCCGGGATGCTGAGCCTACCCAGGCTTCTGCGTGGGCTGGTGCTGGCCGTCGTGGTGGTGGGGCCGTGGGTATTGCCGGCGTACTTTTTGCACATCGTGATCATGACGATTCTTTTCGCGGCGCTGGGATGCGCGTGGAACGTTGTCGGGGGATATGCGGGGCAGCTCTCGCTGGGGCACGCTGCGTTCTTCGGGATTGGAGCGTACATCCCGACGTTGCTGCAGGTCCACTGGAAGGTGTCACCATGGCTGGGAATCCTCGCGGGAGGAGCTGTAGCGGCGGTCGCGGCGGTCGTCCTGGGATGGGTGACGCTGCGTCTCCAGGGCCCTTATTTCGCCATCGCGACGATCGCTTTTGCTGAGGTGCTGCGTCTGACCGCGCTCCAGCTGCGTGAGGTGACGGGGGGAGCGGTAGGGCTAACGATACCTTACCTTGGGCACCGGCCGCTGTACTTACAGTTTGAGGAGAAGGTGTATTACTACTATGTGATTGCGGCCGTGCTGCTCGTAGTGGTCGAGATGGTGCGGCGGATGGCGGTGTCGCGCTTTGGCTATTATTTGCTGGCGATCGGACAGAATGAAATGGTCGCCGAGACGGTGGGTGTGCCGACAGTGGCAACGAAGGTGAAGGCGTTGGTTTTAAGTGCGGTGATGACGGCGGTGTGCGGGACTTTTTATGCTCAGTACATTTACTTCATCGATCCATTTTCGGTTTTCGGACTGGGGCTGTCGGTGGAGGTAGCTCTGGTGGCTATCGTGGGGGGATTGAGAACTGTGTGGGGCCCGGTGCTTGGAGCGATGGTGCTTCGGCCGCTCGCGGAGCTGACGCAGGGATTGCTTGGCGCTACCTACGCGGGGGTGCAGTTCATTGTGTACGGAGGTGTGCTGATCGTGGTCATTCTGATGCGGCCTGAAGGCCTCATCGGCGGAGCGAGCCGACTGTACGGTCGGCTGGTGGGTCGGTTCGGGGGCTAGCATGCTGGAAGCGGAGGGGCTGACAAAGCGCTTCGGGGGGTTGGTGGCGGTGGATGACTTGACCTTCCGGGTGGCAGAGGGCGAGATCGTGGGGATCATCGGGCCGAACGGCTCGGGGAAGACTACGACTTTCAACCTGATCACTGGCATCTACCGGCCCACGTCTGGACGGATCCGGTTTTGCGGGGTGGATATCACGGGGCGGGCGCCGCATGAGATCTGTCGGCTAGGGATCGCCCGGACGTTCCAGGTGATGCAGCCTTTCCGGGACGTTACAGTGATGGAGAACGTGCTGATTGGCGCCTTCTGCAGGACAGCGGATCCGCGGGAGGCACGGGAGATAGCGCTGAATGCGCTGGAAACGGTGGGACTATCCGGTGACCGGGGGGCGCTTGCGAAGAATCTGCCCACGGCGGAGCAGCGCCGGCTGGAGCTGGCAAGGGCGCTGGCGACGGGGCCGCGACTCCTGTTGCTTGACGAAACGCTGGCCGGTCTTTCGCCGCGGGAGGTGGACGAGTCGCTGGAGCTCCTACGAAAGGTGGTTAGGCGGGGGGTGACGCTGGTAGTGGTGGAGCACCAGATGCGAGCCATCATGCGACTGTGCAGTCGGGTGATTGTGCTGGACTACGGGAGAAAGATCGCGGAGGGATCTCCGCAGGAAGTTGCCGAGGACCCGAAGGTGATTGAGGCGTACCTAGGTAGGGGATATGGTGATGCTGCGCATTGAGGGACTTGAGGCGGGTTACGGGGAAGTGCGGGTCTTGCACGGGATTTCTCTTGAGGTACGCGAGGGGGAGTGCGTCGCGTTGGTGGGAGCGAACGGAGCAGGGAAGTCGACGCTGTTGCGGGCGGTGTCCGGGATGGTGCGGGTTCTGGCGGGGAGCGTGTGGTTCGAGGGGAGGGATCTTACGCGGATGCCCCCTTTCCACCTTGCGTCGCTGGGGATCGCGCACGTACCCGAGGGCCGGAGGCTCTTCCCGGAGATGACGGTGGAGGAGAACCTGATGCTGGGAGCGTGGGTGGAGGCGGCGCGGCGGGCGCGGGCCGAGAGTCTGGAACGGGTGTACGCCCTTTTCCCGCGTCTTAAGGAGAGGCGGCGCCAGCTGGCTGGCACACTTTCAGGTGGAGAGCAGCAGATGCTGGCGATCGGACGGGGTTTGATGCTGCGGCCGCGGCTGCTGATGTTAGATGAGCCTTCGCTCGGTCTGAGCCCGCGCTTGGTGGAGGATGTGTTCAGCGGACTGCAGCAAATCTCGGTTCAGGGAGTGTCGCTGCTGCTAGCGGAGCAGAACATCGTCCAGGCGCTGAGCCTGGCGAACCGGGCGTACGTTTTGGAGACGGGACGGGTTGTAATGGAGGGCTCCGGTTTGGAACTCCTTGGGTCGCCTCGCCTGCGGGAGGCTTACCTGGGCGTCTAGGATGCAGTCGTAAGTAGGTAAGTAGGTGAGTAGGGTTGCAGAGGAGGTGGAGGCGTATGGCAGAGCGCTTCGAGGTTTTGGTGGGTGGGGAGTGGCGGGCTAGGGGCCAGCTTGGGGAGCTGCCGGACATTAACCCCGCGGATACGTCTGAAACGGTGGCCGTATTCCCAGCCTTGAGTGCGGGGGAGATGAGAGAGGCAGTGGAAGCGGCGGCGACTGCTTTGCAGGGGTGGCGGACACTGAGCCCTGTGGCGCGGGGTGCGATCCTACTACGGGCTGCGGAACGTATCCGGGAGCGGGCAGAGGACATCGCCCGAGATCTAGTACGGGAGATGGGCAAGACTCTCCAGGAGGCTCGGGGGGAGGTGTCTCGGGCCGCAGACTTTTTCCAGTACTACGGCGCTCTCGGTCGGCTTCCCGTCGGGGATCACCTCCCGGACGGTCGTCAGGGGGTATTTGCGTATACTGTGCGAGAGCCTATCGGCGTGGTGGTGGCGATCACGCCCTGGAACGACCCTGTGCTGACTCCGGCGCGGAAGCTGGCGCCGGCTCTGGTTAGTGGGAACACCGTAGTTCTCAAGCCGGCCTCCCTGACGCCTCTGTCGGCTTGGCAGCTGGTTCGAGCCCTGGATGAGGCTGGGATTCCCAAGGGTGTGGTGAACCTAGTAGTCGGCCCCTCCTCGGAGGCGGAGAAGGTTCTACTGGAGCATCCTGCGGTGGCGGGGATTACGTTCACGGGCTCCACCCAGGTCGGTATGGAGATCGCTCGGCGAGCGGCAAGCCGCAACGTCAGGGTCCAAACAGAGATGGGTGGGAAGAACGCGCTCGTGGTAATGTCGGACGCGGATCTTGATCTTGCCGTGGACCTGGCTGTGGCTGGCGGATTTGGGCAGGCGGGCCAGCGGTGTACCGCCACGAGCCGGGTTATCGTAGAGACGTCTGTTCTAGAGGCGTTCAGGGCGAAATTGGTAGAGCGTGTCAGGCACATCCGGGTGGGCCCGGGGCTGGATCCGGCCTCGACGATGGGCCCCGTGGTGAGCGAGGACCAGCTCCGGAAGGTCCTGGAGGGTGTGGAGCGAGCGGTGGCAGAGGGAGCGGAGCTCCTGTCGGGTGGGCGCCGTTTGACCGGGGAGCCGTACGACCGGGGCTACTTTGTAGCCCCCACGGTTCTGGATCGGGTAGATCCCACATCGTTTGTGGCCCAGGAGGAGATTTTCGGGCCCGTGCTGGCGCTCCTGCCGGCGGCAGACCTTGATGAGGCCATTGCCCTGGTAAACGGTACGCGCTATGGGCTGTCGGCGGGAATCTGCACTCGGAGTTTAGCAACTGCGCATGCCTTTGCCAGCCGGGTGGAAGTCGGTTGCGTTTCAGTGAACCTGCCTACGGTGGGATGGGACGTGCACGTTCCGTTTGGGGGATTTAAGGAGTCTGGATCGCCCTTTAAAGAACAGGGGCTTCCAGGACTACAGTTCTACACTCGAATCAAGAGCGTGGCCATGCAGGTCCAGTAGGAGGAGT
Organism: uncultured Flavobacteriales bacterium; assembly: GCA_937996585.1. Lineage (GTDB taxonomy): Bacteria > Bacteroidota > Bacteroidia > Flavobacteriales_D > Sanyastnellaceae > UBA8752. The sequence continues at coordinate 4,101 of CALKUW010000337.1, read as the reverse complement.
GGAAGAGCATGCGGATCGTTTCTGTGAGAGCTACAGGGCTTGCAGCATCCGTGGCGCGCCCCCTCCACTTCGGGATCGGTGCTTTCCCGAGTTTTTATGCCACCGTGGTGGAGATCAGCACTGACACAGGGATCACCGGGGTAGGGGAGTGTATTGTGCGAAAGGGCCCTCAGGTGACGAAGAGAATCGTGGAGGAGCTGCTGGCGCCGCTGGTGATCGGAAAAGATCCATGGGACGCAGAAGGGCTGTGGCAGGAGATGTTGGGGCAGTTGCGGCGGTGGGGCCACTCGCGCGGCTTTCTCGTGGAGGCCATTAGCGGTGTGGATATCGCGATTTGGGATGTGCTGGGCAAGGCTGTGGGCATGCCGGTTTTCAAGCTGCTGGGAGGATGCGGCCGGGATCGCGTTCGATGCTATGCTTCGTCTATTTACTTTGCTGGCGTGGGGGAGATGGTCGCACAGGCCCGGGAACAGATAGAACGGGGTCACACGGCTCTGAAGGTGAAGATCGGTAGGCCTCCGGAGCAGGGCGGGCTACGAATGGACGTGGCTACGGTACGAGCGATCCGGGAAGCTGTAGGCTCGGAGGTTGAGATCATGGTGGACGCCAACGGAGCATACGATGCGGCGACGGCGGTGCGGGTTGGAAAGCATTTGGAGGAAGCCGACGTGGCCTGGTTCGAGGAGCCTGTTCCGCCGGACGATTTGGAGGGGTACGCGCGAGTGCGGCGTGCCCTGCGCGTTCCCATTGCGTGTGGGGAGTCTGAGTTCGGTATCTTCGGGTTCCGAGATCTTATCGCGCGAAGGGCTGTGGATGTCCTGCAACCGGACATTGCCCGGGTGGGCGGCTTTACGGGAGCGAGAAAGGTAAGCGCCCTGGCGGATGCGTATCACCTCAGCGTGGCGCCGCATACGGGTTTTTCGGGAGGAATTTGTCACCTTGCGGCGTTGCACTTTGCGGCGGCGACGCCCAATTTAGGCGCGTACGAAGCCATGTTCATCGAAAACCCGCTGATGGACATCTTCACAGAGTCCTTCCCCAGACCGAGCGCAGGTTACCTGAGTGTCCCGCAGCGTCCAGGGCTGGGGATGGAGGTGGATTGGGAAAAGGTGCGGGGGTTTACAGTCGAGTGAGAGCTGGGTTGGGGCTGGGTGGTGAGGGCTCGAGTGGGTGGGAGGTGGGCTGGAGTACCGAGGGCTGCGCGCGGCGAAGTCGGGGAGGGGTGTCTTAGGTACTGCCTGCGAGGCGCGGTCGGGCGGAGGCTGGAGATCGGTTGCAGGTAGGCTTTCGGGGTGCCAGCGGCGGAGACGTGCGTGGAACTGGGAAGCGCGTGAGAGCGAAAGGTGGCAGGCTGTGCTGACGTCGGCCTGTTGCGCGGCGCTATGTTCGGGGCAGCTGCAAGCTGGCCTCAGGGGACCTCGGGGATAGACCGGCGGGCCGGAGGAGGGAGCGGTGCTGGCGGGGCTCGCGCCAGTCCGGGTGATGGGGGTGGGTGGGAGTATAGCCGTCGGGGTGGGCCAGGAGCGAAAGCGGTTCCAGAGCCGGATCCTTCCCTTGTTCGGGCGCACGAAGGAGGTCTCGGAGCTGTCGCCAGAGCTGTACCTGCGCGCGCTTTCCGGCAGGCGCGACTCCGCATTGTGGTGGACCTCACGAGACGGTACCCGTGTACTTCAGCAGCGTAGTGGAGTGGCGGCAGAGGCGAGGCGCGGTTACTGGAGTAACGGAGCTTCAGCAAGGAGCACAGGTGCCGCAGGTCATGGGGCGGGCCAGGGAAGTTCAGCGGAGCCTCGCCGCAACGCCGTTGTTCCAGAAGGAGTCGCGGCAGGGAAAACAACGCGAGGCGGAGGGCGTCTCATGAATCAACTAGTCAAGCGGAGTGAAAGCGGAGGAGTGGGGCCGGAGCTCATTGAAGCTCTGGCGCGGCTGGGAAGTGCGACAGTCTATGAGGCTGCGGGGCGGCAAGGCGGCATGGAGTCAGCGATCAAACCGATCACACCAGGTATGCGGATTGCGGGGCCCGCGTTCACGGTGCAGTGCCATCCGGGCGATAATCTGATGATTCACCTTGCCATGGCGCTGGCTGGGCCTGGAGACGTGCTTGTGGTGGATGGGGGCGGGTACACTGAGGCGGGCTACTGGGGAGAGGTTCTTACCGCCGCGGCTCAGGCTCGAGGGATCGCCGGCGTTGTTATCGACGGCGGGGTGCGGGACGTGGAAGCCATCGAGGCTCGGGGCTTCCCGGTCTTCGCTAGAGCCGTCTCGATCAGGGCCACGAGCAAGTGTAGCAGAAGCCCGAGTGGGGTCAAGAGGCCGGTCTGCGTTGGAGGGGTGTGGGTGCACCCTGGCGACGTCGTCGTGGGGGATCGGGACGGGGTGGTAGTGGTGGAGCGCGCTGAGGCCCGCCGCGTGCTGGAGGCGGCGCAGAGTCGGGCGCGCCAGGAGCAGGAGATCCTGCAGCGGCTGGCCTGCGGCGAGCTGACTGTGGACATCCTGGGTCTGAGGGAGAGGCTGGTGAGCCTTGGACTGCTCGAGGGCTGGTGAGTCGCGCGAGCTGGAAAGCGGCAGCGAAGCTGGTCTTGCCCCGATTTCGTGGACACCCTAAGACTGAGAGGCAAGAGACTCGAGAAAGTCCACCATGCCGAAGACCAGACCTCCGTATCCGCGGGAATTTCGGGAGGAAGCGGTGCGCCTGGCCCGGAGCCCGGGCCGGCCGATGGCGCAGATGGCCCGGGAGCTTGATGTAGCCTGGGGGCCCTCAGCGCCTGGGTGAAGCAGGCGGAGCTGGACGCAGGCCTGCGCGGTGACGGGCTGATCCTCCCCCGCGGTACCCGGATACTGAAACGTCCGCCGTTGCGGGGCCGGACGGGCCTGGGCTACCATGACGCCGTGGCGTGGGACCAGGTGGCTGTCATCGTCGTAACCGTGGTCCTGGCGGTGCTTGCCGGGATCGTTTACAACAACCGCCGGTTCGACGACGTCCACCGGCGCATCGATGACCTGCGGGCCGACATGAACGCCCGGTTTGCCCAGGTGGACGCGCGGTTTGCCCAGGTGGACGCGCGCTTGGGCGAGCTGCGGGAGGACCTGCGGGAGATCCGCGGCCTGCTCCAGGAAGCCCTTCCGGCGAGAACCTGTTAGGGAGGCTACCGGCTCACAACGGCCAGGCCCGCCCTTTTTCCTGCCCGGCCTGCGACGGCGCAAGCTCGTCCTGGCAGGGGGGTGGGCACGGTCGAAGCGCGCAGATCGCCTTCGCCTGCTGCCCGTTGGGCAGGCGCGTGTTGGCCTGCAGCTCCGCGCGGATGCGGGTTAAGACCTGCTCCCGCCGGGCGCGGTCTCCCTCCGCCTGCTCGGGGTTGCGCACCAGGATGTAGCGCTCGCGGGCCTCCCCGGTGCCCACCACGATCTCCTGGACCTCCAGGTTCGGCCGCACCCGCTGATAGCGCCCGGGTCGGGACAGCGCCGCCTCCACCCCCCGGCTTGCCCGCCCGCAGCCGCTCCCCGGCGATGTAGTGGCCCCCGGCCCGCTGCAGCACCCGCAGGTTCTCCTCCAAGACGAAGCCGCGGTCCACCACCGTGACCACCCGGGCCAGCTTCCAGGCGATCAGGTCCCGCTTGACGTCCTCCACCCGCGTCACGTCCGCCGTGTTGCCCGGCAAGACCCAGCAGCGCACGGGCAGCCCTGAGCGCGTCACCGCCAGGCCGATCACCATCTGGGGCAGGTCCGGACGGTGATCCGTGGAGGCCCCGCTGCGCCGCCGCAGCCCCTCCGCGCCGTCCGGCTCGTCTACCTCGAAGGAGGTGGTCGGGGTGTCGAGGAAGAGCAGGTCCACCTCCAGCTGCAAAAGGTGCGCCACGCTGAAGTAGATGGCCCGCTGCAAGGGCTCCCCGCCACCAAAAAATCCATGGCCCGGTACAGGTGGTGCAGCTCCACCTCCTCCGTCCCCGGCAGGACCACCTCCTGCTGCAGCCACTCGTGGGTCGCTAGCTAGCTTGCTGGCCGGCGCCAGCGCTCGGTTGACCACTATGGCGAACAGCGCGCGCTCCACCGGCAGCCGCACCCGCACCCCGCCACCCCCTCGCGAATCGCCCGCGGGATACCGA
>CALKUW010000336.1 GCA_937996585.1 uncultured Flavobacteriales bacterium | reverse complement strand
GAGGATGTAGACTTCATCGAAATCCAAGCCTCGGCTTTCGAGCAGTCCCATGACCTGCAGTCCTTCGAGTGGCTCGCCTGCGAGGTCAACCGCATGCCGGGCCATCCACTGTTGCATCCGGGCCCTCGTCTCTTGCAGGTCAGGCGTTCCGGTGCGGGCGGTGTGGCGTTCGTGCAGGGCCACGATGTCGCGGAACCCCATCCAGGTGGCGGAAAGCCAGGGGTCGGATGGCATCCGGCAGCTGGGTTGGTCGGTCCAGCGGACCACTTCGGAGAGGACGGTGGAGGTGCCGTCGTCCGGCTGGGTGTGTCCCGCTTCCACCCCGTGCCACCACGGTTCGAGAAGGGCTGCCACTTCAGGGAAATCAGCCAGGTCCTGCCGCGTCAGACGGATCAGCGTTTGCTTGGCGCAGCGGTTCGTGAGGGCTTGCAGGTGCCGGCAGGCCGCGGGGTGCATGGCCCGTGTCAGGGGATGGGCCAGCAGGCCGCGCACCCGGCTGTGGTGGAGCCGCCCCTTGTCGCCATGCAGTCCGAAGAGGAGGAAGAGGAAGCTGCGGAGGGGTGTCTTGTCGAGGGCGACGCCCATGGTCAGGTTGACCTTGTCGATGGTGGGCGGTACCGCAGCGAGCAGCTGGGGCGCCAGGTCGGATGCGGGCAGGATGATGGCCGTCCGGTCCAATGGGGTCCGACCGGTTTCGGACAGCTGTTCGCGCAGGTATTGGGTCTGCATGGTGCGGGAACTGCAGGTGATGAAATGCCATTCCCGGGTCGGTGTCCCTTGGGATTCCACAGCATCCGCCATGGGATGGGGAAGGTGTTTCCAATCCGAGGGGGCGACGATCTGGCGGATGAACCGTCCCGCCTCCTGCCCATCGGCAACGTAGCTCCGGTCCGTGTCCCAGATCCACGCGCCCTTGCCGGTCTGGACCAGCCGTTCCACGGTGCGGCGTTCAGCGGGGGTCAAGGCGTTCGCTCCGGCCATCCAGACTGGGCCGTGCAGGGCTTCCATGGCGTTGGGATCCGTGGCCATGCGCCGGGCCAGCATGCCGCTTGTGGTGGAGCCGTGTGCTTCGAGGTGTGCATGGAACGCCTCGTGCAGGGGGTGCAGCGCATTCCACTGTTCGAGGAAGGCCTGTTGCCCTGCGGTCAGGTCGGGCCGATTGAAACTCCAGGACTCGATGTCCTTGATGTTGCGCAGGTCACGGAAGGCCTGACGTGCATCCAAAAGGTGGTGGTCGATGGCATTGAAGTCCGCCAGGGCTGAGGTCCCCCACGGTTGAAACCGGTCGAATGATCCCCATTCGGGCAGGCGGTGTGACAGGCGGAGCCCCTCGGCCACCTGCTGCAATTCGACGAGCAGTTCGATTTTGCCCGGAACCTGCAGACCGAGCCTTTCGCTGCTCCATTCCCCGAGGGTTGTGATCTGGGGCAGCCAAACCCCTCGGGGCACCTCCTGTTTCAGGGCTTCCTTCAGTTTCCGGCCCGCCCGGCGTCCGGGCAGCAGGATGGTGATGTCGCCCCAACTGTCCTGTGGTTCGCTGCGCAGCCGTTCGAGGATGCGGTGGAGGAAATCGCCGCTGCCGATCATGAACGGAAGCCGTTGCGGATGAAAGCGATGAAGGCGCGGCGCTGTGCCGCATCCGTGAATACCCCTGCCATTTCCTTCCAGAGGTTGGACTTGCCTTGTGGTTCGACGGCAGGCGTGGTTTCGGCCGGGGCTTCGGTCGGGGACGGAGGATCGACCCCGGCTTCCTTCAGGATGCCCATGAGCGTATCGGCGCGGCGGAACCTTTCCTGGGCCGATTTGCGCATGCCGTATTGTTCTTCGAGGAGCCCGAGGTTGTTCAGGGCGATGGCGTCATCCGGATCGAGGTCCAATGCCTTCCGGTAATCGGCGATGGCGCCGTCGACGTCCTTCATGGCAGCCCGCATCCAGGCGCGGGACGAATACCGGTATGGGTTGTCCGGTTCGAGGGCGGCGGCGCGGTCGAGTTCCTGCAGGGCCTCCTTCTTCCGTCCCAGCTGGAAGATGCAGACGGCGTGGTCGTGAATGAGGTTGCCATCGTCCGGCCCCTCCTCCCTCAAGGCGGCAAACAGGCGCTCGGCCTCGGCCCATTGCTGTTCCGCATACAGCGATTCCGCCTGTTTCCTGCGCGCGATGAAATCGTCCATCACTCTTCGCCCAGGAGGTTTTCGACCGCAGCGATCATGGCTTCGAATTCTTCCTCGTCAAATAGGCGGGTCAGAAAGGCGATGTGGCCTTCGCGGTCGACGACGACATTGCGCGTGACCCCAGCCTTGGGAACGGTGATGGTGTTGAAGAGCGCTCCCCCGGGATCGAGGCACACCGGATAGGTCACGCCCGTGTCGTCCACCAGGCCTTGCACCTTGGCGGGGGGCTCGTCCAGGTCCACGCCGAGCAACTGCAGTCCCTCTCCCTTGAACCTTTGCCAGACCCGCGATTCGAGGTGGGGCATCTCCTTGCGGCACACGCTGCACCAGGAGGCGGTGAACTGCAGGATGTAGACGGAACCCAGGAGCGTTTCGCGGGACCACTGCCGACCCTCGAGGTCCGTCAGGGCGAATTCCGGTACCGCGTCGCCGACCTCCACCCGGTATCCCCGGGCGTCCTCCTGTCCGGTGGCCACAGTTGGAATGGACGACAGGCACAGCATCCAAGTGCAGCAGAACCAATAAAACGGGGGGGTCAGGAAGCGCTTCGGCATGGCCTGAAGTTCGGAAAATGGCACCTTACAAAGTCTTAATTTGTTCCCATGTCTTCCGGTTTTGTCCCCCGGTGGTTCTCCACGCCCGATGGGCGGACGGTGTATGCCTTGGAACAACCGGACCACCTTGTTGAACACCAACGGTTGGGCGCGCGGTATCTGGTCCACCGCCTGGCCGTGCAGACCTACGCGGACCGGTTGCACATCGCCGGCCTCATCGAGCGGCTTGAATCGGGTTTGCTCCGGGCGTTGACTGAGGAAGCCTACCGCGATGAGGTAAGGAACATTGAAGAGTTGGAACGGATGGGAGGCGATCCGGAATAAGCGCGCCCGCGCACCTTTAATTCGAACCGTGGAGATTGTACCCCATCGCTCCCTTGCGGAGCTGACCACCTTCGGACTTCCTGCCATGGCTGAGCATTACGCCCGTTGTTCGGGGCTGGACGATGTGCGGGAAGCCCTGCAATGGCACCGCGCAGACGGCGGGGACCTGCACGTGCTGGGTGGGGGGAGCAATGTGCTCCTCGTGTCTGACCTGCCCGGACTCGTGCT
>CALKUW010000335.1 GCA_937996585.1 uncultured Flavobacteriales bacterium | reverse complement strand
CGCGCCTCTGCGGTCTCTGGGGCGCATCTCCATCCGCCCGCGGACCTACCAGCTTGTGCCCCTCCTTATGGCCCTGCGTTTGAATCCCGTGCGCCTTCTCATCGCCGACGATGTGGGCGTGGGCAAGACCATCGAGGCGGGCCTCATCGTGCGGGAGCTATGGGAGCAGGGGGAGATCCGCCGGTTGGCGGTGCTCTGCCCGCCCTACTTATGCGATCAGTGGCAGAAAGAGCTCTCGGAGAAGTTCCACCTGGAGGCGGTGGTGATCGGCTCCGGCACCTTCGCCCAGCTGGAGCGCCGCACGCCGCCGGGTCGCACCGTGTATGAGCACTATCCCGTCCAGGTCATCAGCATCGACTTTGTGAAGCACCAACGCAACAAGCACGCCTTCCTTTTGCGAGCGCCCGAGCTGGTGGTGGTGGACGAGGCCCACAGCGTCACAGGCCACGGCACCGAACGCCACCTGCGCTACGAGTTGGTGCGGGAACTAGCCAGCGATCTCAAGCGACACCTGATCCTCCTGACGGCGACCCCGCACAGCGGTATCCGCGACGCCTTTCAGCGCCTATTAGGTCTGCTGAACCCGGAGTTTGAGAAGTGGGATTTCACGGCCCTTGAGGAATCTCAACGTGTGGTTCTGGCTCGGCACTTCGTCCAGCGCACGCGGAAGGACATCGAGACCCACTGGGAATCCGAGCAGTGCTTCCCCAAGCGGGAACCGACGGACGCCACCTACACCCTCTCCCCGGCCTACCGTCAGCTCTTCGATGAGGTCTACGCCTTTTGCCAAGGGATCGTGCACAGCGGCCAGGCCCTCGAGGCCCACCGCCGGCGGATGCGATGGTGGAGCGCCTTAGCCCTGCTTCGCTGCGTCATGTCCAGCCCCAGGGCCGCGAAGGTCGCGTTGCAGCGGCGCCGGAAAGGGCAGGAACCGCCGGCTGACGAGCAGCTCGACGACCCCTCCCTCGTCTACGAGCCGGACAGCCGGGTCCCCATCGACGAGGTCCCTACGCCCCTCCTAAGCCAGGCCGAGCGGGACCTGACGGATACCGAACAGAGGCAGCTGCGAAAGTTGGAGCAGATGGCGGAGGCTATCTCCGAAGCCCAGGATCACAAGCTGACCGAGTGCATCCGGATCGTTCGCGGCCTCCTCCGTGACGACTTCCACCCTGTGGTGTGGTGCTATTACGTGGAAACTGCCGAATACGTCGCCGAAAAGCTCCAAGAGGCCCTGGCCGCGGAAAGGCCGGAGGTGCGGGTCCTCTGCCTCACCGGAAGGGTGAGCGAGGAGGAACGGCGCCTCAAGGTGGAGGAGTTCATGCGGGAGCCGGTGCGGCGGGTGCTGGTGGCCACCGACTGCCTCAGCGAGGGCATCAACCTCCAAAAGGGCTTCAACGCGGTGGTGCACTACGACCTCCCCTGGAACCCCAACCGGCTGGAGCAGCGGGAGGGGCGTGTGGACCGCTACGAACAGCAAAGCCCTGTGGTGAGGGTTGTGCGGTTTTACGGAAAAGATAACCCTGTGGACGGCGCGGTGATCCGTGTGCTGTTGGACAAGGCCAAAGAGATCCGAGAGAGCCTCGGCACCCATGTGCCCGTGCCCGAGGAGGAGCAATCGGTGATCGAGGCCCTCGTGCACGCCCTGTTCTTCGGTCGCGAGCGGCCCGGCTCCCAGCTCTTGCTTCCCCTGCAGACGGATCCCATTCCGAAGCTGCACAGACAGTGGGAGCTGGATGCCCGACGGGAGAAGGAGAGCCGCACCCGCTTCGCCCAGCACGCCCTGAAGCCGGAGGAGGTCCGCCGGGAGCTGGAGGCCACGGACCAGGTGCTGGGCGACCCGGCGGCGGTGCGGAACTTCGTCCTCACGGCTTGCCAAAAGCTTGGGATCCCGATGCGCCCGAGCCGCCAACATCCAGACGTCTGGGAGATCCCCACGGAGCCGGCCGCCCTCGTGGGGGTTCCGGAGGCTGTGCAACGGGCACTGCCGCAGGACCGGAGTGGACGGTGGCGGGTGACCTTCACCAGCCCGACCCCGGAGGGCGCGGAGTATTTGGGCCGCAACCACCGGTTCGTGGTTGCCTTGGCCCGCTTCTTGTTCGAGCAGGCCTTCTCAGGCGAGAAGAGCGCTTTAACGGCGCGCTGTGGGGCCATCCGCACGCGAGCGGTGAATCGGCTCACCGCGCTTTTCCTCCTGCGACCGCGCTACCGGCTGCAGCTGCCGGAACGGGTGTTGCTCGCGGAGGAAGTGCTGGTGGTCGGCTGGGAAGCCCTCACCGAGCGTTGGCTCAACCCCGCCCAGGCCCTGGAGCTCCTCACGGCCGAGCCCGTAGGCAACATCCCGCTATCCGAAAAGCAGGAGTTGGTCCAGTCCGTATTGGAGGAAGTCCGGCGGATGCTGGACGCCGGCGATGCGTCCCATGGGCTCCGCCATCTCCTGGAACAACGGGCCAAGGAGCTGAAGGAAGCCCATCGCCGGGTGCGCCAAAGCGTCGGCCAGCCGGTTCGGGGCCTCGGAGTCGAACCGCAGTGGCCGCCGGACCTTCTGGGTGTGCTCATCCTCCAGCCTTCGGTGTA
>CALKUW010000334.1 GCA_937996585.1 uncultured Flavobacteriales bacterium | reverse complement strand
CAAGGAGCGCATGCAGGCACTCAACGGGACCATACAGTGGAAGCCCGCTGCCACGGGAACGGGCCGTTTTGGCAAATGGCTCGAGAACCTGAACGACTGGAACCTGAGCCGCTCGCGCTATTGGGGCATCCCCATTCCCATCTGGCGGACGGAGGACGGCAGTGAAGCGCGGTGCATCGGCTCCGTGGAGGAACTGTACCACGCATGCACGGAGGCCGTGGATGCGGGCCTGATGGCGGCGCATCCGTTCCCTGAGTTCACGCCGGGCGACATGTCCGACGCCAACTATGCCCACATCGACCTGCACAAGCACGTCGTGGATGGCATCGTCCTCAAGGCGGCCGACGGCCGTCCGATGCACCGTGAAGCCGACCTCATCGACGTCTGGTTCGACTCCGGCAGCATGCCTTACGCGCAATGGCACTACCCGTTCGAGAACCGGGAGCGCATCGAAGGCGCAGCCGACGGGGCGGGAGGAACCGCGTATCCGGCGGATTTCATCGCGGAAGGCGTGGACCAGACCCGCGGTTGGTTCTACACCCTCCACGCCATTTCCACCATGGTCTTTGACCGCGTGGCCTACAAGACGGTGGTGTCCAATGGCCTGGTTCTCGACAAGGACGGGCAGAAGATGTCCAAGCGCCTGGGCAATGCCGTCGACCCCTTCGAGACCCTCGAACGCTTCGGCCCGGATGCCACGCGTTGGTACATGATCACCAACGCCCAACCATGGGACAACCTGCGGTTCGACACCGAGGGCATCGGCGAGGTCCAGCGGAAGTTCTTCGGCACCCTGCACAACACCTACGCCTTCTTCGCCCTGTACGCCGGCATCGACGGGTTCGACCCCGGGGCACCGGCGCCCGCCCTGTCGGCGCGTCCGGAGCTGGACCGCTGGGTACTCAGCCGGCTCAACACGTGCATCGCGGAAGTGCAGGAAGCCTTTGATGCGTTCGAGCCCACGCGTGCCGGTCGCATCATCCAGTCCTTCGTGGTGGACGACCTGAGCAATTGGTACGTGCGCCTCGGACGCCGCCGTTTCTGGAAGAGCGATTCCGACCAGGACAAGGCCGCGGCCTACGCGACCTTGGACGCCTGCCTTCGGTCGGTGGCCGTCTTGATGTCTCCGATCGCACCGTTCCATGCCGACCGCCTGTGGCAGGACCTCGGTGGTGCGGAGTCTGTGCACCTCGCGGATTGGCCGGCAGTGGACGCTTCGGCCCGGGATGCGGACCTCGAGGCGCGGATGGACCTCGCCCAGCGGCTGAGTTCCTTGACCTTGAGCCTCCGGAAGCGCGAAAAGATCCGCGTCCGTCAGCCCCTCAAGCGCATCCTGGTGCCGGTGCTCGACCCGGCCTTCGGTCAACGGCTCGAGGCCGTGGCCGACCTCGTGATGGGCGAGGTAAACGTCAAGGCGGTGGAGCCCCTCGCCGAGGACAGCGGCATCCTGACCAAGAAGCTCAAGGCCGACTTCAAGAAGCTCGGCCCGCGGTTCGGGAAGCAGATGAAGGCCGTCGCCGCGGGCATCGCCGCCATGGACCAGGAGGACATCCGCAGCCTCGAAAAGGACGGCGTCTTCGCCCTCGCGCTCGAGGACGGTCCGGTGGAGGTACAGCTGGAGGATGTCGAAGTGTTGACGGAGGACATTCCCGGCTGGCTCGTGGCAGGAGAAGGTGGATTGACCGTGGCACTGGACATCGAGATCACGCCGGAGCTGCACTCCGAGGGCCTGGCGCGCGAGCTCGTCAACCGCATTCAGCAGCGTCGGAAGGACGCTGGACTCGAGGTCACGGACCGCATCGCGCTGACGCTGGATGGCCCACCGGCGTTGCGGGAATCCGTGGCTTCCAATTTGGACTATATTCGGGCCGAAACCCTTGCTGAGCAGTTGGAATGGGCATCCGTGGATGCCGGTGTGGAGCGCGAGGAATTGGAACCCCAACTGACCGTGGCCATTGCCATGGTCCCCATTCAATGAAAAATGGCTGAGACGCGATTTTCGGACGCCGAACTCAAGGAGTTCGAAGACCTGATCAACAAGAAGCTGGAGCAGGCACGGTCGGACTTCGACCAGCTGCAGCGTTCCCTCTCCTACGAGGACGACAACCGCACGGAGGACACCGCACCGACCTTCAAGATGATGGAGGATGGCAGCGACACCATGAGCCGTGAGGAAACGGCGCAATTGGCCGCGCGCCAGCAGAAGTTCATCATGAACCTGGAGAATGCCCTGCTGCGCATCAAGAACAAGACCTACGGGGTCTGTCGTGTGACGGGCAAGCTGATCGCCAAGGAGCGGTTGCGCCTCGTCCCGCATGCCACGATGTCCATCGAGGCCAAGAACCAGCAGGACCGACGTTGAGTTCCGATGCCCGCCCAGCCCACGTCGCGTGGATCGTGGCGGCCGTGCTCGTGTGCGACCAGGTCGTCAAGGTGGGCATCAAGCTCAGCTTCACGCTGGCCGAAAAGGTCGTCTGGATTCCGGGCGTCTTCGACATCCAGTTCATCGAGAACGATGGCATGGCCTTCGGCTGGGCATTGCCCGGCGCCAGTGGCAAATACCTGTTGACCGCTTTCCGCATCGTGGCGGTGGTGCTCCTGTCCATCCATGTGCGCAGGATGGCGGGTGACGGTGCCCCGCGCGGGTTCCGCAGGGCATTGGCCCTCATCCTCGCCGGCGCGGCGGGCAACATCATCGACAGTGTGTGCTACGGCCGGCTCTTCAGCCGGAGTTCCTTCGGACAGGCCGCGGACTGGTCCTGGCACAGCGAGTGGGGCGGCTATGCGCCATGGTTCCGCGGCAATGTGGTGGACATGCTGCACATCTCGGTGCGTTGGCCCGGAGGATTCCCGGTGGAAGCCTGGGCCGGGCAGGAGGTCTTCCCTCCGATCTTCAACATTGCCGACGTGGCCATCACCTGTGGTGTCGCCCTGATCATCCTCAACCAGAAATCCTGGCTGGGTCAGGGCGGTTGGATGGCGGCCAAGGCCGATTGATCAGGCGACGGGTTCGACCCAGTCCCCGTGTTCCCGGATCAGGTCGATAAGGGCGTCGACCGCTTCATCCTCGGGGATGTTCCGGCGAACGACTTCCTTTTCCTTGTAGAGCGTGATCTTGCCGGGGCCCGTACCCACGTACCCGTAGTCGGCGTCGGCCATCTCGCCCGGACCGTTCACGATGCAGCCCATGATGCCGATTTTGACGCCCTTGAGGTGGTCGGTGACGGAACGGATGCGGGCCGTTGTCTCCTGCAGGTCGAACAGGGTACGTCCGCAGGAAGGGCAGCTGATGTATTCCGTTTTGGAGATCCGCGTGCGGGTGGCCTGGAGGATGCCGAAAGCGGTGCGGTTGAGGAACTGCAGGCCACCTTCGATGCCCACGTCCCCCTCCATCCAGATGCCGTCTCCGAAGCCGTCGAGCAAAAGACCCCCGAGGTGGGTGGCCGCCTTGAGTTGCAAGGGCTCTGCCGCCATGCCCTGCAGCCGGAGTCGGGGAATGACGGGCAGGGTGCAGCCACTGCCTGCCAACCGGAAGAAGGCGGTGCGCAACGCATGCAGGGCGTTGGCATGTTGCGTTCCGATCACGAGGACCACGGGCTCGCTGTTGAGGCGGGACAAGTCCATCGCGCGATCGGCGGTGATGTCATTGGCCTCCAGCTGCACGAGGTTGAGCCGGGTGTCGGCCTCGCCGGCGTTGTGGGCGGCGCAGAAGCCGTTCCAGTCCCACAGGGGATGGTGCCGCTCCAAGCGGCCTGCGTGGGCTTTCCACGCCTCCGCGTCCTGGATGGCGGCAAGCCAACCCGGAAGGGCGAATCCGCAGGTTCTGTCCCCGATGTGGATGAGGTCGCACGCAGCGTCGTCGGCGACCCACTTGTCGAGGTCGGCTTGGTAGCGGTGGCCCAGCCCGAAAAGGCCGGCTGCGGTCAACGGACGGTCCGTGAGGTCGTGGCAGACCACAGGCACCTGTTGCCCTCCAACCATGGCGACCGCATCCGAGGACCGGCGTTCATAGGCATAACGGTCGAACGAGGCGGGCACGGGCGTGGCGTCGGCCAAGGGGTCTTCGCCCCTTCGCCCGTCCTCGGCCTGTTCGGCGAGCAGGCGGGCCACCGGAATCTCGGCCTCCGGAGCCTCCGTCAGGGACACGCGAATGGTGTCGCCGAGGCCCTCGGCCAGCAGCGTTCCAATGCCGACGGCACTCTTGATGCGCCCATCCTCCCCTTCGCCGGCCTCGGTCACCCCGAGGTGGAGTGGGTAGGCCATACCCTCTTCGCGCATGCGGTCGGCGAGCATGCGGTAGGCCTGCACCATGACCCGCGGGTTGCTGGCCTTCATGGACAGCACGATGTCGTGGTAATCCTCGTCCCGGCAGATGTGCAGGAACTCCATGGCGCTCTCCACCATGCCGAGCGGGGTATCCCCGTAGTGGCTGAGGATGCGGTCGGACAGCGAGCCGTGGTTGGTACCGATCCGCATGGCCCGTCCAAGCGCCTTGCATTTGCGGACAAGCGGGGTGAACCGCTCCCGGATGCGCTCCAATTCGGCAGCGTAGGTCTCCGGTGTGTAGGTGTGCGTCTCGAATTTCTTCTTGTCGGCGTAATTGCCGGGGTTGACCCTGATCTTCTCGACGAGGTCAGCGGCGATTTCGGCGGCGTTGGGGGTGAAGTGGATGTCCGCAACCAGGGGCACCCCAGTGTGTCCTGCGGCATCGAGTCGCGCCCGGATTTCACCCAAGGCCTCCGCTTCGCGCTT
>CALKUW010000333.1 GCA_937996585.1 uncultured Flavobacteriales bacterium | reverse complement strand
GCGAGCCGGCAGGAGGTGTGGCTGGAGGCGTGGCTGACGGCCCTGCCCCAGTACCCGGGCGCGGTGGGCGTGGGTCAGACCGGGGTGCTGTTCCAGCAGCCCTTTCTCCCTCCCAGCCCCACCCGCTGACGGTGTCGTCGTGGGGCGACACGCCCGCTGCAAGCCCGGAGGCAGAAGTCTGCGAGAGCCTGTTGGCGCTAGACGCGCCCTAGCACGCCCGCGGTGCCTCCTCCTGGGGCCAGAAATCTTTTGGCACCTGCCCGTCCTGAGCGGGGACGGGGCCCAGACCCCGCCCCCGCTCCCGAACGGGAAGTCGTACCGTACAGAGGTTACCGCCGTGGCGCCACCGGCTTTCGCGGCATGTCACGAGGTACTCCCGCGTCAGCTGCCGCGCCCTGGGTCCAGGGTTGCACCGTGACGCGCCCGTCGTCGTCAAGGGTCACCAGGCACGCTACATGCATGTCGCCGGGCTGGGCGAGTGTGCCAGAGCGGCACGGGAACTGCTCTCCCCGCCGAGTGGTCACGTGCACTCGGTAATTGCTGGGCATGGTCTCCTGGCTGTACCGGTAGAAGTCTACTGCTACCCGATACGTGCCGACCAGTTTCCTGCGCAGCGTGAAGTTCTCCGGGCCGTACCCGTCTATATCATCGCGGTCAAGCTCGCCTACGGAGATCTGCCGCCCCCCCCACCAGGCGGTCTCGCCGTTGGGCGCCGTAACATAGAGGTCAAGGTCAGTAGGCTGACTCCAGTTCAGCGTCACGACGAAATACCAGGAGGGGTTCTTCGGCAGCGTCGCGGTCCAGAATTCGACCGACTTGGACTGACTCCATGAGGCGACCATGAGCCCGATATTGGCACCCAACTCTACGGTGCTCGTAAAGAGTAGGATGGGCGAGATCCTCGAAATCATTGTTCTGAGCATCTGTTCCGTGAG
The DNA here is from genome assembly GCA_937996585.1 of uncultured Flavobacteriales bacterium. Lineage (GTDB taxonomy): Bacteria > Bacteroidota > Bacteroidia > Flavobacteriales_D > Sanyastnellaceae > UBA8752. The sequence goes on along the minus strand of CALKUW010000333.1, from coordinate 1,883 downwards.
GCCTGCAATCCCACGCTGGGCCATCCGGGTTAGGATGTACATGAGGAGGCGCGCTCCCACAGGGGTGTCAACGAGTACACGGATTACCTGCTGCAGGACCTCAACCGTAGCGTCGGAGATGCGTGCCTCCTCAATGGCCGCCCGGGCGGCGCCGCTTACCCCGGCGATTACGAGCGCAGTTATATCGAGAATCAAGAGGAAGAGTTCCTGATCGTTGTCTGTGCAAAGGGGGCACATCGTTTCGATGAGCCGCCCAGTCCCGCCGATGAGCCAGATAGAAACGGGTACGAGGAAGCCGAGGAATATGTCCAGAACAAGTGGTTCCACCTTGTAGCCGAGGGGTAGGTCTGACTGGGGTCGGGAGCTGGCTCGGCCTCCCACACCCCACACCTCGAAGTCAATCCGCGACGTGTTCTCTGGAATCGAGAGGACGAGGCTGCGGGTGGAGGGACGGAAGATGGCGCCAGTAACCAAACTGCCGATGCTTACGGAGTCACGGGGCCCAAGGCGGCCCGCCACCTGCCATCGCTGGAGGGGCTGGCCGTTTGCGTCGAAAGGCCTGTAGAAAAGGGATAGCCACCTCCAGCGGTAGTTGAGCATTGTCATCTCGTAGGTGGCCTCATTGTTGTCCTGGTCGTCGTCCTCGACGAGCCTGACGCCGCTCTGCTCCGAGTCTGGGGTGAGGGCGGAGCCGCGGACGCCCGGTTTGCTGGTGCCGGGAGCCAAACGGCTTGCGCCAGAGGGCCCCGGAGGCCATGCGGGTAGGGCGCCGGAGCGGGCGAGCTGGTAGATCGCGTTCCACCCGTTCAGCAGGGCCGTCTTGAGGGGATCCTGCGAGGGATCCAGGTACCCTAGAGTGGTCAACTGCTGTTCAACCGCTTGTTGGACGGGAGCTACGAGGTTGCGGTTGCGCAGCAACTGGAGGACCTGCTGGGTTACGTTGAGGTCCGCGGCCGCGAGGGCCACTACCGGGTTTAGGAAGAGGAGCGCCTCTGCGGTGCTCTGGCTATTCATTTGGATTGGAGCGTCGCCTTGCGATGTTGCCAGGAGCACGATCCTCCGGTTTCTGTCCATGGCCATGACGGCCTGGGCAGCCAGTTGGTTCACGGTAGCCGTCAGACGTGCCGTGGTTGGTGACTGGGCTGTCACCGGGGATTCGCCGTAGGCGGTGACGGTAGTCAGGTCCGCAGCCTGCACTCGAGAACCCGAGGGGAGAGTCAGCTGGCCCTCAGTCCCTCGAATTCTGATCCCCTCCTGGTCCGGCGGAATGTCTCCGTTCTGCGCCTGCGGTGCGCTGGGAGACCTTCCGCAGGAGGCTATGAGGATGGCGGCGAGCAGGACGGAGATCCAGCCGCCGATAGGGCTTCGGAACCACCGCACAGTATCAGCCTCCTCTCTTCTCGGATGTGATTCGCCGCTTGATGTAGATGCCGAAAAAGCGCACGAGGCTGCTAATGGGGGTGCCGGGGCAGTCGGCCCGAGACACGACAGCAGCACGGTAGGGGACGACGGCCGGCATAACCACAGACTCGCTAGAGCGCGAACACCTGTACGAGCAAGCCCTCGTTAACACCACTTCCGAAAATCTAGGAACCGATCTCTTAAGATTCAATTAACAGGACCAGGGCGCTGAATGCCCGGGGTATCGTTTCGCCGCTAGGCTCAGCGCAGCGCGCGATATCCTCGTGATATTGTACTGGTGTGCACGTGACAGTCAATCCCTTCAGGGCAAGGCGCGCCAGTCCTTCCGGCGCGAAATCCGCCTGCGGGCAGCAGCGGCGCCTTCGTGGAGCTGGTGGGTGGCCCGTAAGGCGCTCAGCCTGATTTTGCGTGCAGAAGGGCCGCGACGCTCCGCAGCCCCCTGGCGACGGCGCGGGTGGGCT
>CALKUW010000332.1 GCA_937996585.1 uncultured Flavobacteriales bacterium | reverse complement strand
GGCGCTTTTCATCGGTTGTGCGCAGGCCGTGGCCGTGCTGCCGGGCATCAGCAGAAGCGGCTCCACCATTTCGGCGGCATTGCTGTTGGGGGTGGACAGAAGTGAGGCGGCGCGGTTCAGTTTCCTGATGGTGCTGCCCCCGATCCTGGGTGCGACCGCACTGGAGGTGAAGGACCTGCTGGAACACCCGGAGCTGTTGGAGGTCATGACACCCGCGGCCCTGATGGCGGCGGCCATCGCGGCTTTTCTGAGTGGATGGTGGGCGTGCCGTACCATGATGGCGTTGGTGAAGCGCAATGGATTCCTCGGTTTTGCCGTTTACTGTGCGATGGCAGGCATTCTGGCCATTGCATTGAGTGCCACCTGATCACCACTCCACCCATGAAGCCTTCACAATTTCCCCTCGTTCTTTCGGCGGTTCTGTTGCTGTCTTCCTGCAACCCCAAGGTGCAGTTCAACGAACCCATGCCTCCGGGGCGCTATAACCTCCCCAACATTCCCAAGGCCTTTCGTGGCGTGATCGCGGATGGCGACGAGGTGTGGACCATTGGCAAGGACACCGTTCGCATCAACGATGAGGTGATGGTCAACGGGAAGGATTTTCTCCTTCGGCGCATGGCGGGCCACGTGGTGATGAGCCAACCCGTCGTGGAGACCGGCCACTGGGAAATCTTGTTGTTGAGGCGTGAAGGAGACGTCTTCAGGACCGCCAGCTTCGATGACGACGAGAACTGGCTGAGGCAGACGGCCACCTTCATGGAGAGCCCACGCGAGCAGAAGAAATCCGGGGGAAAGCCAGGGTATTCCTACTGGCTCTTCAGCCCCACGGCCAAGGAGTTCCGCACCCTGCTGAAGGAGGGGTTGTACGACATGGAGGAGGACGGTGTGCCCTTGCCGCGTGGGGGTGTGGTCAGACCATCAGCGCCGACACCTCCGACCAATTGATGCGGTCGAGCACAGCCGATACGTAGTCGGTTCGGCGGTTCTGGTAATTCAGGTAATAGGCGTGTTCCCAGACGTCGATGCCGAGGATGGGACGTCCTTGGAGGTCGGCGTCCACGATGCCCTTCATCAGCGGGTTGTCCTGGTTGGCGGTTGAGCAGACGAAGAGCCGGTCGGGTTGGTTCTCGTCCTGGACCAGCCATGCCCAGCCGGAGCCGAACCTGGAGCCGGCGGCTTGGGTCATCGCGTCCAGCAGGGACTCCTGGCTACCGAAGGACGCTGTAATGCGGTCGGCGAGCACGCCGCTTGGCCGGGAAGACTCGGAGGGAGGGGTGAGGACCTTCCAGAACAGGGCGTGGTTGAAGTGTCCGCCGCCATTGTTCCGCAGCCCGGTGTCGTCAGGGCCGATGGCGGCAAGCAGGTCTTCAAGGGGTTTTCCCTCCATGGCGTGCCCTTCGAGTGCCGCATTGAGCTTGCGCACATAGCCGGCGTGGTGCTTCCCGTGGTGAATGCGCATGGTTTTACTGTCAATGACAGGCTCGAGGGCTTCAAAGGCGAATCCCAACTCGGGCAGTTGGAAGCCCGGTGAGGGCGGATCTTCGGTGGCGCCTTCGGGTGTTTCCGGGGCATTTCCACACCCGATGAGGGAGGAAACCAGGGGCATGGCAACGACACCGGCTCCGGCCAGGCTGCTCAATTTGATGAAGGTTCTTTTGTCCATGGCGGTGGTCGATGAGGGGAAGTTGGCGCACGGTTGCCATAATTCAACCGCCGGTGTTCACGTTGGTTCAACGCTGCCCTGTGTACCGTTCAAAGGGCGGGTAATTTCATCACCGGTGAACGAAACGAGCCCATTTGTTGTGGATGTGCCAACAGCGACGGAAGTCCAGGTGGATCCGACCGCGTCACCGCCGCCGAGGCGGTCGCACAGGTGGTTGTGGTTCATCGCGGTGCCGCTCGTTTTGGTTGTGGCGTTCTCAGCGTGGATGTGGCATGAGGCGCGCGGTCTTGAGCAGCGTGTGCTGGGTGCGATCCAGCCCCACTTGCTCACTGATGTCGGCGTATCCTCCGTTGAGTTGACGTTGTGGTCGAGTTGGCCCGATGTGGAGGTGGTGTTGCACGATGTGCGCATCGAGGATGCCGTGAACCGGGGCCGGCCCTTCGTGGAGTTGAAGGACGTCGGCGTGGTGTTCGGTTGGCTGCCCTTGCTTGAAGGCCGGTTCGAGGCGCATGAAGTGGTGTTGAGGTCAGGTCGTCTGGATATACAACGTACCCGGAGGGGGTTGGAGAATTGGCGGTTCTGGAAGGCCGGAGAAAGTGATGGTCAGATGGATTGGAACGTGGGTGCCGTCCGGTTGGAGGAAGTGGATGTGGGTGGAGAATGGTGGTCGGATGGAGCGGCAGATCCGGTGCGCTGGTCTGCACGTTGTGCATCGGCACGGATGGACATGGACAAGACCGCGGAGGGCGTCGGTTGGCAGGGAGATGTGAACCTGAAAGCAGGGACGCTGGAGGCCGCAGGTTCGCATTGGTTGGAGGCGGTGGACATTTCCTCGGGATTTGCTTTGCGCACTTCCGATGGCGGGGTGGAGCTCGATATTCAGGCGGGGGAGTTGGCCAACAGCGTGGGAGCTGTACCCTTCAGCTTGGCGTTGAATTCCAGTGACGGGTTTGCCATGACCCTTGATTTGATGGGAGCGGAGTCGGCACGGGTCATGGAGTTGCTGCCTTCCGGACTGCGTCGGTCCATGGCATTTGAGGGCGAAGTTTCGGGTCCCCTGGATGCCCGGGTGCTGGTGGGGCGCTTGCCCTCATCGGATGGCTGGACCGGTCCGATTGATCCACGATGGGATCGGGCTTGGGCCATTCGACTTTCTCCGAGGAACTTGACGGTGCGCCAAAAGCCGGGTGAGGTTCGGTTCAACGGGGGTACGGCCGAGGTGTTTTCCTTGTCGCGCGGATGGAAGGCCGTTTGGCAGGAAGCGGCGGGTCAATGGGCAAATGGAGAGTTCCGTGTTTCCGGGGGCTGGGCCGAAGGCCGATTGCACTTGGATGGGGAGGCGGTGGCCCGACCGTCATCCATGGCGGCTTGGGTGCCGTATGGCGGGCTGATGACCGGGTGGTCCTGGAAGGAAGGAGGTGCAGTGCGCCTTGGGGGAGATGTGATCCTGGCCGATGACGGGGCAAACGGTTGGCGTTGGCTTGAGGGCGAGGCTTCCGTGGTGGGTGAGTCGTTGGAAGTGTCATCCGGCGGGTTGAATGGTCCTGCGCTGAGAACCATCGGTGTGGATCGGATCAGCGCCAAGGGCAATCCAAGCCGCTGGGACGTTGCCGTTCAGGGGCTGGAGACAGAGGGGTTGAACGGGGATTTCGATCTCGTGGGTGGATCGGCTTCAGATTGGACGCTCGACGCCCGGTTGGTTGAGGCTGATGTGGAGCAGTTGATGGTTGGATGGGATGGCTTGATAGGGGCCGGGGCTGACGGTGGATCCGCTGCTAAGTCCGAGGTCGATTGGAAGCTTTCACTGGGTGGTTTGCGTTGGGGCAGCCTGGCCCTGCAGGGCATTCAAGGTGCCGGGTCTTTCGCACCGGCGACATCATCCGGTGAATTCGACCAATTGAGTGGTCAGGTTTTCGGAGGGCAGGTGTCGGGATCGGGTCAGTGGAATCCAAGAACCGTGCGATTCGACGGACACATGTCGGGCGCTTCCCTGGCGGATGCGCTTGAAGGGACGGGTGGCTTGGGCCAGTCCACTTTGATGCCGCACCACGTCAAAGGAACGGTATGGGCGGAGGGTCAGTTGGCCTACCATTTCGACCGGGAGGGAGCGGACGCCTGGGAGACGGATTTGGATGTGCGTTGGGAGGAGGGGGAGCTGATCGGCTTTGAACTGTTGCAGCGCATCCCTGAGGTGTTGCGGGAGGAGCCGAAATACCGGATACTGGCCGATGTGGACGACCTCGAGCGGCGTTTGGGACGGGTGCGGTTCCAACCTGTGGATGCCCATATTTCATTGGATCGGGGGCTGTTCACGTTGGATCCGACCGATGTGGTTTCGGATGCCATGGACGTCGGCGTAGGGGGTTGGCAGCGGTTGTCGGGAGCCATGGATTACACCCTTGATTTCGCCTTGCGCGATTTGAAGTCCGATCGTGAGGAGTTCGGGATGACGGCGGATGACGGGCTCGGGCACCGGTTTTTCCTGGCCATGCGTGGAACGTTGGATGCACCTGAATTTGGTTACGATCGTCTCGCCCATAAGGAGCACAGGCAGGAAGAGCGACGGGCGGCCATTGACCGCTTGAAGGGTTTGGTGACGGGGTCAGATGAAGAGGTTGAAAGCATGGACTCGGTGGGTGTGGTGGTGCAAGCCGAAAGGGGGGTGGAGAAGGAACGGAAGCGTCGAGATCGGAACAGTATTGATGATGATGACGATGATTACCGTTGATTTTTCGAGACGAATCTAATTTGTTAGTCGTCGAACGTTAATATGTCGTATATTGGTCGTCCTCAATTGAGCGGATGAAACCGCGGTTGGGGGCTTAACCAAATTGGACCCCTGTCTTTTCTGTCTGTGGTCATTTAAACGTCGGCATGCGCCGACGTTTTCTTTTTCCTAAGGGTTCGTGCTCAGCTCATGACGGAATAGGCACGGAGGGTAAATACCTTGGTGCGGTATTTCGACGTTGAAGAAGGCCAATGCAGTTGTGAGGATCAGAAACAAGCAATATTCGAGGGTTGTATTGCTGGCGGGGGCCTCCGCCATCGTGGCGTTGACGCTCTGGTCGAGTGGGCACATCGCGCGCACCCTGCGGAACGAGGAGCAGCGGAAGGTGGAGTTGTGGTCCGAAGCCATAGTACAGCGTGCCCAGCTGGTGCGCTACACGGAAGACCTTTTTGCTGACCTCCGCACGGAGGAAAGAGACAAGGCCGACCTGATCGGTGAGGCCTATCGGATCATTCAGGAAGCGGACCCGGGCGCGCCCGTTGACCTGACCTTCATCACCCGGTTCATTCAGGCCAACCGGACCATTCCCGTGCTCGTCTACAAGGACGGGGTGCTCCAGGCGGACATCAATGTGCCCCCCTCGCTGCGATCCCCCGACCAGCTTGATTCCCTTCGCAACGCCATGGAGGCCCGGGGGTCGGTCATCAACTTTGAGGAGGGGCTGACCCTGTTCTACGACCAGAGCAACAGGTTCCGGGACCTCCGAACGGTAATGGATGACATCATCCACTCCTTCATTTCCGAGACAGTGTTGAATTCGGCCTCGATTCCCGTTTTGTTGGCCGATTCCACGTTGAAGCGCATCGTGCGTGCCGACCGTTTCAATGCTCGGGACCTGGCGGATACTACGGCATTGATTGCTCGGCTTTCGGCGGTGAACCCACCCATTGCATTGGACCTTCCCGGTGCCGGTCGGCAGTGGATCCTTTACGATGAGTCACTGGTTCTGAAGCAGCTGCGCTTTTTCCCGGTGGTTCAGCTGCTCATCATCGGGGGCTTCCTGTTGCTGGCCTATTCGACGTTCAGTGCATTCCGCCGTTCCGAGCAGAACCGCGTCTGGGTGGGCATGGCCAAGGAGACGGCGCACCAGCTCGGCACCCCGTTGTCGGCTTTGCTCGCCTGGGTGGAGGTGTTGCGGAGTGAAGGGGTGGATGAAGCGGTCCTGACGGAGCTGGGCAAGGACCTCGACCGCCTGCGGACGGTGACGGACCGCTTTTCGAAGATCGGTTCGGACCCAGAGCTCACGTCAGCAGACCTCAGTGCTTTCGTGGCCGAGACCATGGCTTACCTGCAGCGCCGGATGCCCAAGGCGGTTTCGTTCGAGGTGGCCCTTGAGGAAGGTGCCCGTGCGTCATTCAACCCGGCCCTGTTCGGTTGGGTCTTGGAGAACCTCACCAAGAATGCCGTGGATGCTATGGAGGGGGCGGGCAGTCTGCGCGTTCGCCTTGCCGGTGTTGGCGGACAGGTCGTGTTGGATGTGGAGGATACAGGAAAGGGCATGTCGCGTTGGGTGCAGCGTCAGGTGTTTGACCCGGGTTTCAGTACCAAGGCGCGTGGTTGGGGACTGGGACTGAGCCTGGTGAAACGCATCGTGACGGAATACCACGGCGGTCAGATTGTCATTCTCCGCAGCGAGGAAGGACTCGGCACCACGTTCCGTGTCACCTTGCCCTTGGTTTCGGAAGACATGGGCTAAATTCGCGGTCCTCCTTGCCCGGATGGCGGAATTGGTAGACGCGCGCGACTCAAACTCGCGTTCCTTTGGAGTGTGGGTTCGATTCCCACTCCGGGTACAATTACAGACCTGATGTCGGTTAAATTCCCGATATGAAACAGGCCTCCCCCCTCATTTTCCTGCTGGGCTGTTGTGTGCCATTGATGGCCCAACCCGTCTTGGAATGGACGCCTCCTCCCGGCGGTGGTTACGCCGCAGACGTGCTCGCGTCGGATTTCATTGAGCCGACACCCGCTGGTGATGCGGCCCAGGAATGGGATTTCAGTGGTGTGGCAGGCTCGGTGTTGTCCTCTGTCGTAGTGGCTCCTGCAGCGACCTCTCCTTTTGCGGCCCTTTTTGATGGTGCGGAATGGGTGAACGACCAGAATGGGCAGCTTGCATTCTGGACCATGGACGATGGCCAATTCACCGTACTCGGCAATGCGAATGCCACGGTGGGGATTACCCTTTCTTTCGACGACCCCCTCGTGCAATGGGCCTTCCCACTGGCGTTGGGAGATGAGTTGGCGGACGATTTCGGCATCGAGCAGATGCTGTTCGGGTTGCCCTATTCATTGCAGGGAAGCGCTTCCAGTCTGGTGGACGCGTGGGGCTCGCTGACCATGCCGGACGGCACCGTCTTTCCCGAAGTGTTGCGCGGCCGCTACGAGCAACAATACACCGAGATTTATGAGGACGACACGGCCAATTGGTCTCTGGTGCAGCACATGTATTTCGTCCCCGACTCCACCCTTGCCGTCTTCCTGCACGAGGATCTCGTGGTGACAGACAACGGTGACAACGTGCTGTTGGAGGTGTCCGATGTGGCCTGGTATGGCAATGGTGTTCTGACCGTAGGTGAGGAGATGGAAGCCAATTTCAGTGAGCCCTATCCGAACCCTGTGATGGTTGGTGCTCCCGTTGAATGGCCGTTGCCGGATGGGTGGAAGTGGAGGGCCTTGGACGCCGATGGTCGTGTGCTGGCACAAGGCGTTGTGGAGGGGGATGGCAAGTTGACACTGTCAACGGCTGACTGGGCCGCCGGATTGGTTTTGCTGGTAGCGGAGTCTGCGGACGGCAGGGCATTGCGCCGGGTTCACAGGCTGGTGGTACATTGACTGCATGCTGACGAAGAAGGCACAATACGCTTTTCGGGCCTTGACGGTGTTGGCCCGACGTCAGCAGCGGGCGGGCAAGGAAGAGTTGCCCGAGTGGATGAGCGCCCGCGAGATTGCGGAGGCGTCACCGATGAGCATCAAATTCCTCGAGCAGATTCTCGTGGAGTTGCGGTCGGGGGGTGTGATCAAGAGCCGCAGGGGACCGCATGGTGGGCATGCATTGAGCCAACCCTCCGATCAGATTGTCATGGCCAAGGTGCTGCGCATGATGGACGGACCCATTGCGCCCTTGGCCTGCGTCAGCCTGCATTATTACGAGCGGTGTGAGGACTGTGCGGAGGACGATTGTGGGTTGCACCGGATGATGGCCGATGTGCGGGATGCGCAACTGGCCATCTTGGAGCACCGCACCTTGGCAGACCTCACTTATCCCACTTAGAAGGTGGGAATAGTGTGAATTGGACTATCTTCGGGGCATGGTTGCGTCTTCAATCGTGTCATCGTTGGACACCCTTGTGTTGGATCTTCAGGCCACATTGGGTCAAGCAAAGCCAGGCAGCGTCGTCTTGACGACATCCTTCAGCAAGGAGGATCAGCTCCTCACGTGGGCTGCCTTGAAATCAGGTGTGGACGTGGACATCGTCTCCCTCGATACCGGTTGTCTCTTTCCTGCCACCCGGCAAACCTGGACGGAGACGGAAGCGCATTTCGGTTGCGGAATCCGGTCGTTGGAGCCGGAGGAGGCGGATGTTGCGGAGCTGGGAGCGCTTTCCGACATCTATGTGGATGCCGATGCCCGAAAGGCATGCTGTGCGGCGCGCAAGATTCGGCCATTGCAGAAGGCCTGCGCCGGGAAGGATTGGTGGTTGACGGGGTTGCGCAAGGCGCACAGCGCCAACCGGTCCGGCATGGACAAGGTGGAGTGGGACGCGCATTGGGGCCTGAACAAATACCATCCGTTGCTCGATTGGAGTGATACAGCATTGGAGGCCGCGGTCCTGGCCACGGAAGTCCCCGTGAACCCTTTGTACAATATGGGTTATGCCAGCATTGGTTGCGCGCCTTGCACGCGGCCAGTATTGCCCGGAGAAGATGTGCGGGCTGGCCGGTGGTGGTGGGAGCAATCCTCCAAGGAGTGCGGTTTGCACCGCGGATGATCTACGACCAGCAGGGGCGCGTCAGTAGGCGCGGGCCTTGCGCCCTTCCTTCCAGAACACGAAGGCCCGGTTGGCGACGCGGTTGCCTCCCGGGGTGGGGAAGTTGCCCGTGAAGTACCAGTCACCACCGTGTTTGGGGATGGCCGCATGGAGGCCGGCGACGCTCTGGTAGATGATCTTGACCTCGGCACCCATGTCGCTGGGTGTCAAGAGCTCGGAAATCTTGGCTGCTGTCTCCTCTTCGGTCAGGCTGTCGTAGATCGGCTTGACCTTGTTTTCCTGCTCGTCGTAGGGTTTCTCCAACTCCAGCAAGCAGGCTTCATACACGGACTCGATGAGCGGGTCGTTGCCCTTTTCCTTGTGCAGGGCGATGGCGGCCTGGAACGCGACGAAGTCGCCCATCTTGGCCATGTCGATGCCATAGCAATCCGGATAGCGGATCTGCGGGGCACTGCTCACCACGACGATGCGCTTGGGGTCGAGGCGGTCCAATATGCGCAGGATGCTCCGCTTCAAGGTGGTACCCCGAACGATGCTGTCGTCGATGACCACGAGTTGGTCCACATCCCTGCGGATGGTGCTGTAGGTGATGTCGTAGGCGTGGGCGACGAGGTCGTCCCGTGCGCCATCGTCGGCGATGAAGGTGCGGAGCTTGGCATCCTTCAGGGCGACCTTCTCCACCCGTGGCCGCTCCTCGAGGATGGCCCGTACTTCTGTCGGATCGGGGTCTGAGCCCAACCCCAGAATGCGTTCGATCTTGCTTTGGTTGAGGTGGCTTTCGATGCCAGCGACCAGGCCGTAGTAGGAGGTTTCAGCGGTGTTGGGAATGAAGCTGAATACCGTGCTGTCGATGTCGTGCTCGATGGCTTCCAGCACCTTGGGAACGAGGGACTCACCGAGGGCTTTCCGCTCCTTGTAGATGTCGGCGTCGTTGCCCCGTGAGAAGTAGATGCGCTCGAAGCTGCATGGGGTGCGCTCCCCGGCGGGTCGGACGCTTTCCACCTTGGCTTCGCCGTTTCGCGTGATGATGAGCGCATCGCCAGGCTGGAGCTCCTGCACCTCGGCTGTCGTCGTGTTGAATGCCGTCTGGATGACCGGACGCTCTGATGCCGCCACGACGACCTCCTCATCTTCGTACCAGAAGCAGGGGCGGATGCCATTGGGGTCGCGGGCGATGAAGGCATCCCCGTGACCGATGATGCCGCCCATGACGTAGCCTCCGTCCCACGTTTGCGAAGCGCGGGAGAGCACGCGGCCCACATTGAGGTTGTCGGCGATCAGGCCACTGATGTTCGCATTTTCATGGCCTTCATCCTTGAATCGGCGAAAGCAGGCTTCGACCTCCTCATCGAGGAAGTGTCCCACTTTTTCCAGTACGGTGACCGTATCGGCCTTCTCCTTGGGGTGCTGACCGAGCTCTACGAGAATGTCGAAAAGCTCGTCGACGTTGGTCAGGTTGAAGTTGCCGGCCAATGCCAGGGTTCGGCTGCGCCAATTGTTCTGCCGCAGGAAGGGGTGCACCCGTTCGATGGTGTTGCGGCCATAGGTGCCGTAGCGGAGGTGGCCGAGGAAGACTTCACCGGTAAAGGCGAACTCCTTCTGCAGCCATTCGGCATCCTTGAGCTTTTCGGGGTGGTGTTCTCGGGTGTCCGCAAAGCGCCCCATGACTTGGGCAAACAGATCCTCGATGGGCTGGTTTGCGACCGAGCGCGACCGGCTCAAATAGCGGTGTCCCGGGGGAACATCGAGCTTCACATTGGCCAGGCCTACACCGTCCTGGCCCCGGTTGCGCTGCTTCTCCATCAGCAGGTACATCTTGTTCAGGCCATAGAAGGCCGTCCCGTAAGTGTCGATGTAATACTGCAGGGGCTTCTTCAGCCGGAGCAGGGCGATGCCACATTCGTGTTCAATCTTGTCACTCATCGGGGCCGGTCAGAAGAAGCAATGCGAAGGTAGAACGGAGTCGAGGGATTCAGGGGATGTAACCGAGCTCGACCAGACTTTGTGCGGTGGCTACGGCGGCATCAGCGGCGGAACGCGGTTTCCAAGGGTACCTGTTCTGTCCTTTTTCGGAAAGGACGGTGGGCATGTAGCCGAGTTCAGGAACCACGGCCTTGACGGAGGATTCAAACAGGGCAAAGACCCGGAAGAACCAACTGGGCAGCTGGAGTGCGGAAACCTTGCGAGCCTTTTTGGGGAGGGCCTGCTTGATGGCCTTGGCCAGGTCCTTGAAGGGAATGGTCTCCGCAATGGCGGCGTACCGTTCACCCTTGGCTTCCGCATCTTCAAGGACGTGGAAATGGAGGGCGACGACATCGCGCACATCCACGGTGGGGTAGCCGAGTTTGGGTACCCCCGGGTATTCGCCGCGCATCATTTTGAGCACGACATCGCAGCTGGAGCCGGGATCCTTGGGGTCCAGTATCGGGCCGAGGATGAAACCGGGATTGACCGCGGAAACGTTCATGATGGGATGGGCTTCGGCCAAGGCCCACAAGTCTTTCTCGGCCAATGTCTTGCTTTTGATGTAGGGCGAGATCATCGGCCCGTCGAGGCGGGTCCAGTCCTTTTCGTCGAACAGGTCCCGTTGCCGACCATGGCCATACATGATGGCCACGGAGGAGGACGTCTGCACGAACCGATGGACGCCTTGGTTGACGGCGGCATTGAAGACGTTGCGCACCCCTTGGCGGGCCGGCTGGATGAGGTCGTCCTCGTGCTTGGGCAGGGCGAGGGGAAAGGGCGAGGCGACGTGGAGTACGGCATCGCATCCGGCAGCGGCGTCATCCCAACCCCGCGGGTCGAGCAGGTCGGCTTCGTGAAAGCTCAACCGGTCGACGGCATCGGTTGCTTCCTTGTCGAGGTTGGCCTTCAGGATGCTCCGCACATGGTCGGCCCGATCCATGGACCTGAGCGTGCCGCGGACATGGTATCCCCGGCGCAGGGCCTCGAGGGCCATGTGGCCCCCCAGGAAGCCGGTGATGCCGGTGATCAGCAGGGTCTTCCCGTTGGCCATGGTCCTCAATTCAGGGGCAGGCGCTTGACCCACTTGTAGTTGGCCCGGGTCAGGTACCACATCATGATGGGTACGATGACCAGCGTCAGGAACGTGGCGAAGGTCAGACCGTAGATGATGGCCCAGCTCATGGGCTTCCAGAAGATGTTGTTGTCCCCCCCGATGTACATCTTGGCGTCGAACTCCGCCAACAGGCTGAAGAAGTCCACGTTGATGCCGATGGCGAGCGGCAGCAGTCCGAGTACGGTGGTGATGGCGGTCAGGAGCACCGGTCGGAGACGTGTCCGTCCGCCCTGGATGATCAGGGGAATGACTTCCGGGAAGGGCAGCATGTCGCCTTCACCGAGGCCGAGTTCCGCCTTGCGCCGGTCGATCAGGAGGTTGGTGTAGTCGATCAGTACGATGGCATTGTTCACCACCACCCCGGCAAGGGAGATGATGCCGATCATGGTCATGATGATGACGAAATCCTGGCGGAAGATGACGAGCCCGAGGAAGACCCCCGTCATCGAGAACAGCACGCTGAAGCCGATGATGAACGGCGTGGAGATGCTGTTGAACTGGGCGACGATGATCAGGAAAATGAGGAACAGTGCGATGACCAGTGCCCGGGACAGGAAGGCCATTTCCTTTTCCTGCTCCTCCTGTTGTCCGGTGAACTCCCAGTCCACGCCGGTCTCCGTGGGGTAATCCGAGAGCTCGGCTTTGATGGCCTCTACGATCTCGTTGGCGTTGTAGCCTTCGAGGACATTGGATGAAAGGGTCACGGTCCGGTCGAGGTCCTTGCGCTTGATGGCGTTGTAGGTGGTCGAACGGCCTGCGGAGGCCACGGCCGAGATGGGGACCTCCTTGATCTGCCCGTCAGACGCGCTGCGGAAGATGATCTTCTGGTTCATCAGGGCGTCCGCATTGTTGCGGTACGCGTCCGCAAAACGGAGGTTGATCGGATAGTCGTCCTCGCCATCCTTGTAACGGCTGACCTCGCGGCCGAACAGGGCGCTGCGGAGGGCGTATCCGACCTGCTGGGTGCTGAGTCCGTAACGGCGGGCCTTGTCCCGGTCGATGGTGATGGGCATTTCCGGCTTCGATTTCTCGATGTCGAGCTTGAGGCCCTCGATGCCTTCGATGTCCGTGGATTCGATGAACCGCTTCATGCCGTCGGCATAGGCCAGGGCGGATTCGTAGTCGGCGCTGTTGATCTCGATGTTGATGGGCAGTCCCTGGGGTGGTCCATCCGAGTTCTTCGTGGCGCGGATGACAGCGTCCGGGTAGCCCTTGACCTCTTCGCGGATGGCGTTGAGGACATCGGTGGTCCGATATCCGTTGCGGTCCTGGAATTTGACGAAGCTCACGGTGATGCGGCCCTTGTGGGGTGTGGCGCCGAGCTGGGGGCCTTCGTTGGGGTCCGAGGTGCCCGCACCGACCTGGGCGATGACGGAGTTGGTCAGGAACTGTTCCTGCTCGTCGTCCGCATTGGTCCTGAGGAATTCGGGGCGGTTGATGGCGGTCATGACCATCTGCTCGACCTCTTCCGTGACGCGGTTGGTCTCCGTGATGTCGGTGCCGATGGGCATGTCGATGTAGACATTGACATACTGCGGCTCGTTTTGCGGGAAGAATTCCACCTTGGGCGGGAAGATGCCCAGCAACACGAGGGAGAAGATCAGCAGGCCGATCATGCCGTAGAAGAAGAGCCAGGGCTTGGCGCCGCGCAGGGAGAAG